>CAMUHA010000041.1 GCA_947088515.1 uncultured bacterium | reverse complement strand
TTCCCTTTATCCACAAAAAGGCAAAGCAAAGCGCTGCCCCGGCACACAGGAAAAAGACACTCCTCCACCCCTTCCACATAATACAAAACGGCGCTGACAGGTATACAAATATCGTTCCCACAGAGGAACCCCAGGTGACTCTCACACATCCCTTTTTATACTGTTCATCATCCAGATAAGCTGCTAAAATTCTCACCATAGGAGGCCACAACAACGCCTGTGCAAATCCATTTATGCACCAGAAAACCAGCATGGGACCTGGCCTTGCAGATATTGGAACAAGCACATTCATAGCTGCTGAAACTAAAATGCCTGCAAAAATCAACCGCCTTGGCTTCATTCGGTCTCCCAGCCACCCACTGACAAGCTGTCCTGCTCCATATGTGATGAAGCTCCCCGTAAGAGCCATAGATGCCGCTGCTTTACTGATGCCTTCCGCTCTTTCCATTTCAATCAAAACAGCCCCATAATTAATCCTTGTGATATAACTGACAAAATAACAGATTGTGCATAATGCCACAAGCAGCCTGCAATATTTATTTTCTTCCCTGCTCACTTTTCTTCTCCCCTGAAAACCCGTATCCTGTTTTCCTGATATAAATCAAACACTTCATCTCTAAGTCCTATATCTGTGACAATTGTATACCCTTCTCTTAAATCCGCCAGTTTTAGCAGACCACTTTTTTCAAATTTATTGCTGTCTGCCAGAAATACTGTATGGTCCGACTGCTCCATCATTTTTTTCTGCACCGGGTACAAATTTTTATCATAGTCCATGACTCCATATTGCAGGGATATTGCTGATGGAAATATAAAAGCCACAGACGCATGAAACCGTTCTAAAGCCTCCAGCGTCCATGCGCCATAAAAAGCATTTTCCCTGTGGCAGAAAAGGCCGGAACATAAATAAAGTTCAAAATTTTCTTTTACACGCAGCGCCTCAAAAACATCCAGAGAATGGGTAATAACTGTAAGTTTTTCAAAACGCTCTGCCAGCATTCCGGCGAATTCCATTGCTGTACTGCCGCAGTCAGTCATAATTGTATCGTTTTCCTGAATCAGCATCGCAGCATACCTGACCAGTTCCTGTTTGCAGTCATGATTTTTCTCCGCCCTTACCTGTCGGTCCGGGTATTCTCCGCTTCGCGGAATTCTAAGCGCTCCTCCATGAACCCGCCTAAGACACCCTTGCTTTTCCAGTTCCAGTAAATCTCTGCGGATTGTTTCAACAGATACCGGAAACATGGATGCCAGCTCGCTGATTCTGACCCCTTCCTTTTCATTCAGCAGTTTCTTAATGGCTTCCTGTCTCTCAATAGAAAACATTGTTAATTTCTCCTTTTTGCATTTCACTTCAACATAAAAGCAACTAATTGCAACTATTCGCAACTTATATATCAAATTATAACAACCAATTCCACATACTGCAAGTTAATATTGTAGGAATTCAACATACAAAAGTTTTGGCGCTGTACCTGTACAGTAAATGCTGTTTTCACTGGAAAAGCTTATTATTTCTCCTCCATAAACGCAAAAAAGGTGCATGGTTTACATTTTACTGTTCCATGCGCCTTTACGCTGTTATTTTGCTATTAAATTAAACATATTATCATGGCAGTCCCATCATTGACAGCACCATCTGTGCCGTTTCCACCATATTGGTTCCACTGTCCATACTGCATTTCTGGATATATCTGTGGGCTTCCTCTTCTGTCATGTGGTTACGACCCATCAAAACTTCCTTTGCCTGCCCAATCAGCTTTACTTCCTCCGCATTCCGTTCCCTTGGCTTTGCCTTACGCTTCCTCTTTTGCCTCTCCATATTCTGAATCATCATGTTAAGAGTTCCAAGAAGCTCATGCAGCTTTAAGGGCATGGAAAGGCACATAATGCCTCCCTCCACACCGCCGCTTATCAGATGCCTGGAAGCCATAAGCAGCATTTCAAAACCCGCAGGCAAAAACTTGTAAAGCTGTGAATATATCATATCTGACAGTTTATACCCACATAGAACAATACCTCCGTTTAACCCATCCGCCTGTGCAATTGCCTGCGCCCCCGAAGTACATACCCCTGCCACCGGAATACCGTTACCAAGCAAAAGGCTTTTCATTTTTCTGGCATCATCCATTTTGGGAAGGGCTACAATTACACTGGTCATTTTGTCACCTCTATATTCAGTTCCGCATCCGCCCTCTTTTGCGCCACCCTCCTTCAGAGCAAATCTTGTCTTCTTCGCAGACAATCTTTCCTCTGGGCGCTTCTTCGGGCTCCTGCTGTTTCCAGTTCCGCATCCACTTTAATTTTTTAAAATTGGTTTAGGTATTGGTTTATCTCCCATTCCGTTACCTGCATACGGTAATTGGCCCATTCCACTTTTTTCGCCTCAATATACTTGGCCGAAACATGCCTGCCCAACGCTTCCTGAACCAGTTCATCTTTTTCCAGCTCATACACAGCCTCAATTAATGTTCCCGGAACAGCCTCTATCCCCAGCTTTTTCTTTTCCTCAACCGACATGGCAAAGATATTGCAGTCCACACTCTCCGGCGGCATAATTTTGTTTTCAATGCCGTCTAATCCTGCACGGAGGCAGACTGCCAGGGCAAGGTAAGGATTGGCTGAAGGGTCAGGGCAGCGAAGCTCAATCCTTGTCCCTTCTCCCCTTACTGCCGGAATACGGATAAGGGGACTCCGGTTTGTGGCGCTCCATGCAATATAAACCGGAGCCTCATAGCCCGGCACCAGTCTCTTATAAGAATTTACAAGGGGGTTTGTCACCGCTGTCATACCTTTCATATGACGGATAATGCCGCCAATAAAGTAATACGCCTCCTTGCTTAACCCCATTTTACCAAAAGGGTCATCAAAAATATTTCTGCCGTCCTTTGACAAGGACATATTGATGTGCATACCAGACCCATTGACGCCAGACTTTGGCTTTGGCATAAACGTAGCATGAAGTCCGTGCCGTTTTGCAATGGTTTTCACCGCCAGCTTAAATGTCATAATATTGTCAGCGGTAGTCAATGCCTCGTCATATTTAAAATCAATCTCGTGCTGGGCCGGAGCCACCTCGTGGTGGGAGGCTTCAACCACAAACCCCATATCCTCCAGCGTCAGCACTATATCCCTTCTGGCATTTTCCCCCAGGTCCAAAGGTCCCAAATCAAAATACCCTGCCTTCTCATGGGTCAGGGTTGTGGGCATTCCATTTTCATCTGTATGAAAAAGAAAGAACTCACATTCTGGCCCCACCTCAAATTTATAGCCTGACTCCTCTGCTTTTTTCAGGGCGCGTTTTAAAATATATCTTGGGTCCCCCTCAAACGGCTCCCCATTTGGCCGGTATACATCGCAAATCAGTCTTGCCACTTTTCCCTGCTGGGGCCGCCATGGGAAAATTTCCAACGTGTTTAAATCGGGATACAGATACATATCCGACTCCTCAATGCGCACAAACCCTTCAATGGAAGAACCATCAAACATACACTTATTGTCCAGAGCCTTTTCCAGCTGGCTTGCGGTAATCGCCACATTTTTCAAGCTTCCAAACATATCCGTAAACTGCAGCCTGATAAATTCCACATCCTCATCTTTCACCAGGTCCATAATATCCTTTTTAGAAAAATTTTTTTTCATCTCCATTCCTCTCCTGAGAATATCCTTACTGCTAAAATAAAAATAAACTCATAACAAAAAGGCATCCGCATAACAGCCGCAAACAGCTTCTGCTATAAGAACGCCTTTGTTCTTTTATAGGATAACAGTCTAACCCTGTTTTTGTCAATAAAAAGATATCTGAAATACTCAGAAATAAAATTTCACTTTCCTAACCATTATTAGGCGCCTCAAGCTTTCTGGTCAAATCCTGAACCCACTTATATTTCTTAAACCGCAGCATTACCCAGGGGATTTTTCCCACTTCATCCAGACAGGTACAGGCGTAAACCGCAAGAGGCGACCAGTGCAGGACAAATGCCCCCGCAAGAGCTAAAGGTATAGCTATAAGCCACATACAGACAATCAGGCTGTACATGTCAAATAAGGTATCGCCGCCTCCGTCCAGCACGCCATTTATGGTAACAGTATTTACGCAGCGTCCAATCATATAGATAGACATAATCACCATCATCCCTGTAAGATATTTGTGCGCCTGGTCCGTTAAAATAACCATCTTTACAATAAACGGCGTCACTGCAAGCACAAGCGCAGTAGAAATAAACCCAATGACAAAAGAAATATTTTTAAGCTTTATTCCATATGCTTTTCCCTTGTCAAGACGGCCCGCTCCAAGCTCATTTCCTACCATAATCCCTGCCGCACTGCCAATACCATTACACATACAGCATATCAGGTCCCGTACAACTGCTGCCACAGAATTGGCTGCCGCCGCGTCACTCCCCATATGCCCCATGATTGCAGTGTATGAAGTAAATCCCACGCCCCAGCATAAAGAACCGCCCATAAGAGGCAGGCACTGTTTTGAGAAGTCAGATTTCAGCTGCACAGGCAGTTTGGTAAATCTGTCCAGGGCCGGACGGATATATGATGCCCTTGACGATGCGCTTATGCAAAGTATCAGCTCAACAATACGTGAAATGGTAGTGGCAAGCGCCGCTCCCCCTGCCTGCATTTGGGGCGCTCCCAGCAGTCCAAATATAAATACCGCATTTAAACAAATATTCATAATTACTGCGCAGGAACTGATAAGCGCTCCTATCTCCACATGGTCTGACACTTTCATCATGGTCAGATAACATTGGGATATCCCGGTAAGCAGATAGGACCAGCCTGCAATACGCAAATAAGAACTGCCTATTGTAATCAACTGATCATCATGTGTAAAAATGTGCATAAGAAGCCCTGGCATTAGTTCGCAGGCTAGAAAAAATAAAATGGATACGCCCCCACAGAATTGAAGTATCAAATTAAAGATATCCTCCAGTGTATGTCTATCGCCCTTCCCCCAATACTGGGCTCCCAGAATGGCGCCTGCCGCTGTGATGGCTCCCAGAAACATATTCTGGACAAACTGAATCTGGGTTGCTAAGGAAACGGCCGTCATTTCCTCCTGCGCAACCTTCCCAAGCATCAGTGCGTCACCTGCAGCTACCGATGCAAGCATCAGACTTTGAAGCGCTATCGGAAACGCTAGCCTTGTCAGATTCTTATAAAACTCTTTTTTATTAACCAGTATTTCCTGCTTTATCTCTTTCATGTAAAAGTCCTCCCACCATACCGGATGCCTGTTCCAAACATCCTTCTTATTATAAATGCAAAGTTATATTATAGCAATCAGCAGGAAAACATAAAGAATAAAAAAGTAACCGCTCTTTGACGGTTACTTTTTTATTCACATAAGTCCCAAAATCTCTTATCAAGCAGGCATCTTTTTAAATCCCAATCTTGTCCGCTACAAAATATCACTTATTTTGAAGTTCATCATCATTAGTTTCTCCTGATACATGCGCAGATTTTCCTGCTCCTGCAGCTTCCTTTTTTCGGCGCTCTCCTTCAAAATCTGTATATATTTGACACGCCGTTTTTTCTTTGCCTCTTGCTCTGCCTCAAACTGTCTCTGTTCCTCCTCTGTGGGACCAACAATTTTTCCTCCGCCGCTGGTGACTGTACAATTGCATACATCCCCATTTTCATCCAGCTGAAACACATAACTTTTTTCCGCCTGATGTTCGGCAACATCCATGCCATAAGACGCTGCAACCGTATTATCCCACCGGTCATAATCTTCCTTCCACTCCTGCAGCTTTGCCATAATCTGACGGGCATAGGCAGGGTCTGCATCCATTTTGTCCTGAAGGCTTTTGGGTATGAGAATCGCAATCCTTCCAGAACCGATATTGCCGTAATTCCTTTGCAAATCCCCACGGGTCTGAGGCGGGTTTGCCCCAGAAGGCTTCCAGTCATTTAAGGCATCCGCACTGGTGTTTTTGTCAAAATACCTCCAAAACGGAAAATCGTTCCTCTGCCAGTTTGCACTGGATATATTTGTATTTCCCACATGTGTTATCACATCATACTGTGGGAATGCGTCCACAAAATTTACGGCCCCTGTTTTCCCTGTACTGTATGCCTTACTGATGGTTGAAATGTAGTCTGTGCCTCCTGCCATTTTTTTCGCATAAGCTTGCCGAAAAGCATTTGCCGCATTCTTATCTGTAATTGCGCCCAGGCGTTCCTGATAGGACTTGCCCATATAGTTCTCTGTTCTAATTCCGTCCGTAGCCATTTTTATACCTCCTTTTCCTCTTTTTGATATGGGTAGGCTGCTGCTTTCTCTATATATCGGCAAAAATTTTGTCTATCTGGCTGTAAGGGAATGAAATGCTATCTGGCTTGTAACGAAATCTCTGCTTCAAACAACAATTGCCCGCCTCCAACTCCAGAGGCAGGCTTTTAAATTATTTATATTTATTTATTTTTTCCAGCTTCCTTTTTTGCCGCCTTAATATCTGTAATGCCATTGGCAGCATTCACTTCCTGCATCAGCGCCTGTGAGAACTGGGCAAAGGCTTCCGCCTCCTCCTTTTGCTGAATATTTACCGGATGATATTTGTCATCCTTCGTGTTACTCTCCACCACATACAAGGTCATAATTTCATTTCTGTCCTTGTCATATATTATGGTATATCCCTTTTTCGCCTCTACCATGCCAAGGTCTTTTTTTCCAAAGTGAATGGGTTCACTATAGCTCATATCTCCTCCGTCAAAAGATAAAGGAACCAGATACAAATCCCCCGGTTTAAAGGCAACTGCATAATACCAGTACTTCGTGGTTGTGGTTACAGTTCTGCCTCCTCCGCCAATCGAAAGCTCTTCCCGTGTGCCATAGGCAGCCGTATAAGATTCGCCACCTGGAACCACCTTCTTTATAATCTCCCGAACCTTCTGTTTCTCTTCACTGTTAGCGCCCTTCTTTTCATCTATGGACATTTTGATAAATACAATAACAAATAAAACAACAATTGCAACTACTCCAATAATAACATATGAACTCATCATTTTCTCCTATTCCAGTTTCGTAACTTCCTAAAGCTAAATTAAATTAAAATATGCGCGGTTAAAATTTTTCTTCGCATCCTTTATGTATGTAACATTAAATCTCCTTACCTGTGTGCACATATAAGTCCGGCCCCACAGAGAATAATTGTTTTTCACATCCATAAAAGAAATTTCCCCAAGTTTTTCCAGGGTCCAGAATTGTCTGCCGATTCTGATTCCCGTTTCATAAAACTCTAAACAATCCTTCCAATGGAAAAACGGGAATAATATCCATATCAGGGCAATCAATGCAATAAGCGCCGCCACCAGCAGGGCGCCAAAGCTGACAGGTTTTCCGCGGGGCGGATTTCCCCTGATTCCGGCTAGTACAATTACCCCGACTAACGTAAAGCGGATAGCGCTCTGGAACAGAATTTTCCCAATATTGGCCTGAGCCTGGGCCAGCTTTTGTCCCATGTTTGTGTCTTCAGGCATCTGGTCTGTCACCTCCCCTTAAACCATAACTCATCAGGCTGCTTCCTTTGGAACATCCCCAGCCTGTTCCGCAAAGCCCGCAAGGGCATGCCATTCTTGAATTTTTATCGGTTTTTCCAGCAAACTATTTATAGCACATGCAGAATTGGAAATTTTATTGCAGATTTGGAAATCGAAAAGTTCCTCTTGCCGGATTTGGCAACAATATCGTAAATAAAAACCTGCCTTCGCCAAAATCTATCGTATATTTGCCCCCATAGTTTTCAACTGTTTCTATCACATTTCTGATCCCCATTCCATGTTCCATCGTATTTGCCTTTTTTGTGGTAAGGAATTTCCCATTTTCCACAACAGGCATTGCTGTCATCGTGTTTTTGACAGAAATAATTATTTGTTCCTCCTCCAATGCAAACTTTAGCTTTACAATTTTCTCTTTGGCATGTTCGCAGGCTTCTATGGCGTTGCTTAACAAATTGGAAAGGATTAAAACAATATCTTCTTCCTTTAGCTCCAATTTTGACAAATCATTTACCTTAAGAACAAATACAATGCCCTTTTCTTCCGCTTCCCGGTATTTCGTGTTTAAAACAGCATTCACTATCACATGATTTGTATCAATGGCATCCAGACTTAGCTGCAAAGCGGCGTCTGCTTTTTTCACATAAGCCTGTAGGTCCTGGTACTGTCCGTTAGCTGCAAGGGCGCTGATTACCGCAATCTGATTTTTATACTCGTGGGTTCTTTTTCTCTGACGGTCCAGATTTTCAGATATGGAGTGGTACATTGCTGTTTCATATTTTACCCGTTCACGAGAAACCTCATCTTCCTTTCTCTTAATTTCTCTTCCTATAATTTCGTCTATCAGATAATACACCACATAATCAATTACCAGTATGGCCATTGCCAAAAACAAAAACGAATCATCATGGAAATGCACTTTTGCGGCAAATCTGGTAAACGATACAAAGGTAATAAAAGTGCTGATAAACAAAATTCCCCACTCTTTATTGGTAAGCACATGAAATGCTTTTCCTTTCAGTATTTTCCCCATCAGCAGAGTACTGAAAAAGAGCAGCAGTCTGCTTGTAAACAGAACAATCGCATATTCAGATAAACCGGAAGCCTTCCAGATATGTCCGGAAATGTAAGGCAGAAACCTCCCTGCTGCAATCACAGAGAAATATTCCATAACAGCGTCCAGCCCCAGAAAGAACATGGCCAGCACAAGGGCCATGAGATAATGGACCTGAAACAGGTACAACATAGCCATTGAAATGATAATACTCGCCGCCACCGCCTGGATGTAAAACTGTTCCTGTATGCACCCTTCAATCATCATACAAAAAAATGTCTGGAAACCTATTGCCGCCCATATCCGCCAGCGATTTCTTCTAATCCGCATTTGTGTAAAGGACCTGAAAAATAAAATGCAGCAAATTGCCTCCCATCCCTTTACAGCTGCCGCCATATACCCAGCCATTATAATTCCCCTTTCCGTATGATAAATGCCTTCTCAATATCCTTATAATATTTCTTGGAAATGCCAAGGGCTGTTCCATTTTCCAGAGAGGCTGTATATCTCTCAACATTTTTCACATATTTGATATTTACAAGATAGCTCTGATGGATGCGGATGAATCCGTAAGACTTTAATTCCTGCTCCACCTCATCCAGTCTGCCGTATTTATAGTATTCCTTTATCCCCTCATCCATAATAAAAAACAGAACCTTATGTAGCCTGCTTTCCACATAAAGAAGAGCGTCTATGGAGACACTCTTCTTACCATTTGGAAAATAAATCTCATATATTTTTTTCTCTGCATCCATCTGGGCAATGACAGCATCAAGGCATTCTTTCAGCGCGTTTTCCAGTGAATGTTCTTCCTTAAGAAGGTAACGGACGGCATTGACCTTGTACCCTTCAAGCACATAGGTTATATATGCTGTTACAAATACAATAAAAACTTTGCCGGATATCTGACGGATATGCCGGGCTGTTTCAAGCCCGTCCATTTCCTCCATATTGATATCAAGGAAAATAATATCATATTTTCCCGATATATCCGCCATATCCAGCATTTCTCTCCCAGAAGTATAGGTGTCAATGGTATAGCTGTACTGGTGTTTTTCCATATATTCTAAAACCAGCCGCTCCTCCCAGAGCCGGAAATACTTTTCATCATCACATATGGCTATATGAATCATCCCAACCCCCTGCGGCGCCCCCTCTTTGGGCAGCCATATTAAGATATAATCATTTTTCTTTCCTGTATTCTTTCAGGCTTTGCAACGGGAACCTTTTCCATAACGCTTTCCAGTTTTGTAACCCGGTCTTTCATCAGGGAAATAATTTTGTCATTTTCTGTATCGTTTGTTTTAAAATATGCCTTTATCATATCCATATTTCGGACCCCGTTAAGGCACTGATAAGCAAATGCAATGTCTTCCATGCCTGAATTTCCGCTTTTTAGCAGATACTCTGCAAACAGCCTGTAATAGCTGCCGCAAAGTGTGCTCCCCCCCAAAACGCTGCTTAGAACCTTCCGCTGGTCCACCCGGTTTGCAGTATCAATAAATATTTCTTTAATATCCGCATAGTCCTTCATTACCGCATTTTTGACATATCTGAACAGTTCAAACAAGGATAAGTCCTCTTCCTTTTTCTGAATGATTTTTGTTTCATACTCTGTCCCGTCCACTTCCTGCCGGCTGACGCTCTCCAAATACACAAAGTTCGTTTCACCCTCCGCCTTCACAAGTGTTTTTTGCGTAATGAAATATACCTTCCCCTTTATTTTAACAATACCCTCACCAATACAAAAATGATTTTCATCAGGAATAGAAACCTCCAGTCCCTCTATAATGCCATCTCCCATTCCAGAAAAAAGCGCGCTTACAAAGTCATAAGGATAATCCCGCATCGCCTCAAGCATATGCTGCTTCAGAATCAGTCCTTTTTCAAAAATCGGTCTAAAGCCCAAGATGAACACCTACCTTTTACCGTCAAAAAATGTTTCCTGTAAAATATCCATTTCAAAAGAGCAGAATTCGGTATTCCCCTTATAAAGTTTTCCCTTCTCATCTCTGTATACAGGAAGAATATCAAATCCCCACTTTTCTTTATTAAGAAATACAAATATGTATTTCCTGCCTGCCGCTAAATCATCAATGTTTTTCTGCTTAATCCTCTGTCCTGAAATTCTCTGCAGCTCTCCAAACTCTGTTTCTTTGTACTGCATATTTTCATAGACGTACTTGTAAGGCTGTCTGATTTCTTTATCCATATTTTTCATATGCAAATAAACTTCTTTTCCGGCAGTTGTTATCCTTCTTCTGGCTGCAGGCTGGTCCCAGTCAGAGCCCTGTACGAACATTTCCTTATCCTCATCATTTTCATTCCTGATATAAACAGTAATGGGGATGTTTCTTGTCTCGTTTTTAAAGGAAACTTCTATATTGGATTTTTCCAGGGCATGTAAATACATTACCGCTCCTCTTAAGCAGAGCAATTTTAATTCTTCCGCATCATTTCCTTTGGAGTCAATCCTTCCGCTCTTAATCTTTTTTCCTGGCAGGAATTCCTTCAAAGCATCCATAAAAATATTTATTTTTGACGACTGTCCGGAGAGCTTAATCTGGCTGTAAGTGTCAAGTGTCTTATTCATATACAGCTCATTTAAAAACTTTCTCACCAGATAATAAATATCCGCCCTGATTAGCTTATCTATTTCTTTTGCTGTAAATGTGATATCCGGGTAGGCCTGTTCTTTTAATATTCCATCCTTTTGGACCGTTGACAGTCTCCAGTTTTCTATCCGGTTAATGTGCAGGTCAATATCTTTATTATTGCTTAAGTTCATATAAAATTTATAGCGGGAAATAGAAGTGCTTCTGTAAAACTCTTTTTTCATTTCCTCAGCCAGTTTCCACAGGAAATAAAAGTTATTCTTAACCTTGTCGTACATTTCCCTGGACTGGTTTTCATATTCCTTATATCTGGTAGGAATAACCGCTTCCGCCTTCTGGTATTCCAGGCTGACTAAATTATATACTTCCTCATAGCGCTTTTTGACATTGGCGTCATCATCATTTTCCATCTCCCCTTCAATATAGGAGAACAGTCCGTTTACATCCTGCATAATTAAGTTATCAATGTTAATTCTCTGGTTTTGCTCTATCTGGCACGCATAAACAATCTTCATATACTGCATGATTCTGTAGGTAAGATTGTTTCCTCCGAAATTAACATCGCCGTTCATGTGTTCTGTTGTAATGTCCAGATTGATAATGCCGTCCTCATCCTTTTCAATGCAATATCTGCAGGAAGCAAGGTCAGAGGTTCCTCCGCCGCAGTCAATAATCAGCGCCTTTTCTTCTTCTCCGTTTATATATTTCTTTCCTTTAATCTGGCTGCTGATGATGCTGTATAATACCGCAATTCCTTCATCAATTGCATGTTCCTTTTCCAGTGTATAGCCCTGCTCTTTTAAGATATCCGCATACAAATCCAAAACCTTATTTTTTAATTTTACTGGAGCTGAAATGTGCACATTTTTAAACCTGCATTTAAACTGGTTTTCAGCTGTTCTGATTACGTACATCAAATATTTTGCAATCACTTCCCTGCGGCTGACCATGGCTTTATTTCCAGACATATCCTGTATTTCTTCATTTACATCCATGTTGGAAGTCCAGCGCTTAATTTCCATAAAGCAACTGGCTTTGGGACAGTAATTATCATGCTTTATTCTGTGGGATGCCTCATATCCGTACAGGTATTTTATATTTTCACAGTCTGAGCAGTCGTCAATATAGACAATGGTTGGCAAAATGCTTCTATAAACCAGCGTATCAGCTTCATCCGCACTGCTTACTTTGTCTTTGTCCATGAATAATGCAATATTATCAGAATTCAGGCAGATATTTTCATTTATGACAGCAAGATTTGACACCTTACTCACATAATGGTTGTCCAGAAAGCATCCGGCAGTTGTATTGGATGTTCCAAAATCAATGCACAGATGGGTATTTGTCGTTTCTGTTTCGAAATACGAAACTTCTATGGGAACCTCATAAAACCGCATCATTGCATCACAGAAAACAAAGGAATATTTTGTACTGTCATGTTCCGTAAAATCCATATTCCTGGCATCCGCTACCAAAAAGCATTCTACCTTCCCGTCAACTAACACAGAGGTAATATTAAAAACGCCCACAATCCTGTTTTCACCATTTATAAATAAAACACTGCTGTAAAATGCACCTTGCTTTACACTTTTATAAGTCACTTTTATCTGGTCTTTTTCCGTAATGTCAAGCCCCGCAAACAAATCCATTTTGCTTGGAACAGACACTTTGTCGGTAGAGAGCAGCTTAGCTGAAGATAAAAAAATCTTATCCTCTTCACTTTTAACGTGCCCTTCTAAATATTTCAGTTTTCCAATCCAGTCTCCCCATTTATTTCCCATGATATTACTTTCTCCTTCTTCCCCATCACTTCTCTTTTGCCTGTCACTTATTTCCGTTTTACTTTCTGTACTGACCTTAGCAGGTATTTCCCTGTCTTGTAAAAAAGGATTTCTGATATTTATTACCCTGACTCTGGACATTTCTTTTGTCTCTCCTGTTACAATCTTTCTTTTTCAAACACGCTCTGGAACCCCGCTATCTGTATACCGGATACCTTCATGGTATCGTCATTTCCGATAATCCCATAGTGGTATTTCCAGACAATCTGCAGCTTACATTGTATATTCCATAATAAAAAAGTCACAATATCCATCAAAAGCTTATTGTAATCCGTCTCCTGTTCACAGATATAACAGTAATATCTGTCTGTACTTTTTTCATAAATCATTGATGTTTCTGCAAAAAGCTTTTGCACCGCCTTGAAAAAGCAATTATCTGCTGTTTCAGATTGAAGTTTTTCAAGCAAAGCATAGAGTATTACATTTCTGTCTTTTACCTTAAGACCATCCCATTTCTTTCCCACGTCCATCCCAAAATCTCCCTGTTTTATCTCTTCTTCCAGATGGTCCGCTTTTATTTGCTTTTCATCAATGCCTTTTAATAAATCCAGCAGAGCCAGATAATGAAACAGCACATTTTCAAATTCTCCAGATTCAAAGTTTTCGCTGATAATCTCTCTTAACCCTCTATCGTCCTCTTCCTCTCCATTATCCCAAAGTGATTCCCTGCCACTGAAAATTTCTGCAAATCTGATAAGAGGGTTCACCTGACAGACCTTTTCGCTTTCTGTCAGCATTTCCATATAAGGAGAGATTTCCCTGCCAAGACAATATTTTCTTGTGGATAAATAATTTTCCCAGATGTATGCCATTATCTGCCGCCCACCCATTCTATTTCAGGATAATAATACTCCAGATACATCAAAACATAATTGATATAATCATCCATAAATTTCAGATTTGTCTCAGGTGTAAACCTGAGATTTATGGTTTTCAGTTTCCGGTATCCTATCCGGTCCGGTAAATGATTTCTGTACTTGCAGGAATATCTTGTGCATATTTTATCCAGCTTTTCCACCACTTCACACTGTATGCCTCCATGGTCCCTAAAGGGACTTACCGCATACATAATATCCCCTTTGGATAAAATTCTTTTATTTCCCAGACTGCTTTTTGTAAGCTGGTTAGAAAAGAATCTATGCAGTAAATTTAACTTTTTAATATCTGCACTTTCATAATCAATTGGATGATATTGGACAACAATAAATTCCTCCATTTCATGATCCAGTATCAAATCTGTGCCTTCATCCGTGAACCTGATATCATAAATAATCGTCTGGTTATTTTTGGGCAGAGCATAAGACCACCCTCCCCCTTTTCCCCGGTTAAAATGATGACGGTATTTAAGTTCAGCTCCATAGGGCCTTCTGTCCACAGCCTTCAGCAGGCTGGTATCTGTTATTTTTAAGTTCCAAAGCAAAACAGCATCCAAAATGGCCGGAATATTGTTTTGGTGAAAGCAGAAATCTATGTCTTTATCTTTCACGTCATTTGGAATGTTGTCTAATATTTCTGTAACAAAGGACTTCCTTATATAAGGTGAAAACAGGACTGCATTGTCAACTGGATAACAATCTGCCAGCCGGACTGCCAGGTCCTGCATTTTTAATAAGCTGTCGTCAAACTTAAGTTTGTACTTAAAGGAGTATTCATGGTTTTTTATCTGATAAGCGCCTGTATATATCTTTTCTTCTGTCTGACTGTCGCCGCTGATTTCTTTGATTTCACCATATTCTGCATCCAGAAATATTACATTCCGTAATAAACTTCGTTCACTCATTACAGATAATCCAATGTGCCCATAGGCATCTTTATCCCGGATGGGCACCAGGGCGCAATTAAACGCATCAATGTCACATGGTGATTTGGAATACAGTATTTCTCTTTCTATCTCTTCCAGAATTTCCTGATTATACTGGCACATTCCATGTATCGTGTTTTTGAGAAACATCCTAAACGCCTCATTTGCTGCCCGGTTTGTGGCGATAAACTCTGAATTATTGATTATTTCTGCCAGATGTTCTTCATCTATCCTGTACTTCAATTAATACTCACCCCGCCTTTACCATTGATATCCACTTTGGAAGCAGTAATCTCCGCCTTGCGTTTTCCATCTACAAAAAATCCTTTAGTATTTATTTTAGTTTCAGCTGCAATCTCTATATTTGTCTTGTCTGTGTCCATAAAAATACTGTCGTGTTCCATCTTAATACGGCTTTTGTCCATTGTGCTGCTTATTCCATCTTCATCAATCTGGATTTCCGTTTTCTCCCCAAACTTTATCGTCAGTTTTTCTTCATTCACAGACGCATAAATCTTATCATTCACAAAAATATACCTGGTGTCGCAGTCTTTATACCTGTCATCATAAGCCTCCATGCGTCTGGATGATTGTACCCTGGCCATTTTGTCATTTATCTGGACAATTACTGTGTCTTTCCTGCGGGGAATGCAGGAGATTCCCATTTTTTCGGATGCCCACTGGAAACTGGATTCCACCCACACTGCCCTGTCCTTCATTACATCCTCATATGGCTCCAGAAATTCCAGCTTTACCCTTCCCATATGGTCCGGGTCATTGTTATCCTGCACCCTTGCCTGCAGATAATAGGTGGGCAGCTCCATATACACAGGCTCATTGTCCCATTCTCTCAAATGATATTCCCAGACATATTCCTCGTCGATATTTATGTATCTGACACTATCTGCAAAATATGTTTTTCCCTGAATTACCGTCTTTTGCCCCAGAGAAAGCTTTTTCTTTATCCTGCAGGTACATTCACTGTTTTTTGGGCGCAGGAAAAGTTTCATCTCTATTATGTCTTCCTCTTTGATTAATACACTGTCCTTTTGGGGGTCTCCAATCCACATATGTTCCCCCGGAAACACATATTTTCCAAGATATAACGCCATACGGTTTACAAATTGCCAGTCTGTCTCATGATTTTGAACAATAATTTCTTCCACTGCCTCATCGTTTATTGCAGAATATTCCACATTGGACATATCTGTATTTTTTATTATATCTGCCGCCCGTTTTTCACTGTCCTGGAATATCCTGCACTTTTGTTTCTTGTCAAATTTAATTGTACTCCCAAGGACAACTACGTCCAGATGGTTTGTGTAAATGCCTTTTGTAACCGCAATCTCTGTTATGGTCCCGGTAAATTTGAAATCATTATTTTCAATGGTGCAGTCCCCTCCCAGCTGCCTGGTGCATCCTTCCAGATTTTTATCTGTCACTGAAACGGAAAAACGGCATGTTTCATGCTCTCCCACCTGCAGATTGTAGGAAAATCTGTCAATGCTTATGATATTTTCAAATCCGGCAATCTTCATAAATATCACCTAACAATCAACTACTATGGTATTAATTGAACCTTTTCTCTGACGCATTTTCAGTACAAACTTTCCATTGGAGCCATCCTGCCTAATATCTTCGTCAAAAAACTCCTGATAGCTGGTGCAGAACATGTCTTTTAAATAATACTCCCTGATAACATCCGCATCTTTTCTGATTACCAGAGAGACAGTTTTGTAAACATTGGTTTTATCTGTCTTCAAGGACCATTCCAGCAGTTCCTTTGTCTGGGACTGGGTTTTATCTGTTATTTCCCCTTCAATAACCAGTGCATTAAAAATGCTGGTCGACCTCTCGTTTGTCTCCAGATTGTCCTGCGTAATCTGAAAGTCAACTTTTTTTATCGTGCTGTTGCCCATCCCGCTTTCATTAAGGTTAATCGTTCCCGCTTCCCCTTCAATGCTTAACTCATATGTCATCTTTTATTCCTCACTTTCCGTATCGTTTATCACAATGTCGTCCCAGACTTCTTCATCCTTGTTAAACCTTACCACAAGCTTATGTCTTTCCTGGTCCAAATCAATGCTTTCTCCCTCAAATAGTATTCTGTTTGCATACTTTCTTTCTGCATCCTTGTTGTCCCGCTTCCAGGCATTTGCGTACTCTGCTATAAACTTTTTAACGCTTTCTTCTGTCACATAATCGCTGATGGAGCGCAGAATCTGGTCCACCAGGCTTCTTACCAGCGTCTTATAAAGGCTCTTATATTTTCCATTGCTGTCCCGTTTCAGGGTCCGGGCATTTAAAACATAGGTATTATGAATGACAGCTCCTTCATATATAATCTTGTTATCTGCAAAGACAAATCCAAAACGCTCTTCCATAATCGCATCTTTGGTCTGCTTTTCCATCTCTGTGGTTGTCTCCCTGTTCATTTTTGTCAGTATCCGTTTTGCGTTGTCCCCATTCTCAATATCAAAGCGCACACATGGATACTTAGGCTTTACCAGATACCCTTTTGATTTCAGCAGTTTATAGTTCTGCATTCCCACCATCATTCCGGCGGCAACATAGGAAGCGTCCAGATAAATACCGGGAATCACAATATACGCGCCAGTCACTTCTTGTCTATAGGCGTCATATTCCGTTCCGATTTTTACGGCAGTCTTTTCACTTGGCAGAATCGTAAAATTTGGATAGCAAAATACGCCATACTCACTGTTTACACTTTCAAAATCTTTCCTGTACTCATTTACCTTTGATGCGGTAAGAGCAACAAATCCTGTTTTTTCGGAAGCTTTATAATTGGTAAAAGTCATGATTTTAACTTCTTCCAGCAATTTTAGCATCTCTTTTACCGTTTCCAATCTTACCAGGCCCTCTGTGGGTTTCTTCTTCACCGTCTCCCTTGGGCTTCTTCTTGCAAAAGGGTCTATTCCCACTTTTCTTGTGCTTCTCTCTCCCACATCATTGCCGCAAACCACCGCCGGTATCACTCCGAACCAAATTTTATTTACATCCTTTTCCGCACTCAAAGCGCCGAAATAATGTTTGAATCTTCGTTTTGCCCCTTCGTCATTTAAAATAGCGTCAATCTTACAATTGGCAATAATTACTGATACATCCTCAGCCAGTGCGCCATCGCAGGAGGCATGGTCAAAAAAGGCTTTCATGCCTGCAAACTTTTCAACCACTTCCGATACCGCCTTTGCAAAGCTTTCAAGGCTGCTCCTATAGACATCCTGATACTGTTTTTTGACAGCTTCCAGTTCCGCCTTATCCTGGGTAGTTAACTGTGCGCCTCCTCCGGGAGCAAAAACATTCACAACCAAATCCCTGACATAGGTATTTTCACGGATTGCCGCCGGTGCACATTCTGTAAAATCATCCCTTAAAACCTCCACTAACTGTGTGTTTTCTTCAATCAGCGGCACGTCTGTGCAGACATCGTCAGAGATACTTTGTTCTATCAGAACCAGATTTCCCCTCTCATCCAGAGAATAACTGCATGGAACCGCTCTGTGCCCGTCTTCCCCGGCCGCCTCATTTGCCATGTCCATCTTGTCAATCTGGCTCTGTTTATCAGCAATCAGCAAAGGCAGGAGGGCTAACGGACTTTTATTCTGGTATTTATCAATAATCTTGTCCCTGCAGGCTTCAATATTTTCCGCAAAACGGTCCGCCTCCGGATTGGGAACGCCGCCTTCTGTCAGTCTGTAATATTCCTGTACATTGCTTAAGTAGTTTTTTCTTATCCTCTTGCATTCCTCCATTTCGGACTGGGGCGTCAGCGCTTTTTTCAAATCATCATAAGAAAAGTCCAGGTTTCCTTTATCCGTTGCCGCCTTGCGGTCAATCATTGACATTACCATTTTATAAAACGCATGGTCCTTCAGCCGTATCTGTGTACATTCATATTTGGGTTTTTCCAGTTCATATACAAATTTTGAGGTATTATCTTCTGTTTTAACCACTGTTTCATATATTGTAGGGGCAAACTTTTCAACAAATTCTTCAAAGCTCGTTACGACTAATTCTCCATTTCCACCGTTATCTTTCTTTCCCATTAACGCATTCTTAAACTTTTCTACTGAAATTTCCTGCTCATCCCGTGTCAGAAGCGTAACCAAATCCATTTTTTCTTTGTTAAATTCTTCAAATATAATTGTCTTTCCTGTCTGTTTGACAACATCCAACGGCTCCATTGTCATTTTGCCATACCTCCTTAGTCAATTGGATAAATGTGCATACCTGCAAATTTCTGTTCTTTCAGCGCCAGCGCCAATCTGCCTGTCACAATAATTTCAGTATTTGTTACCCCTGCAAGCTTAAAGATGTCATACCTTCCAACCTTGTTTGTCTGAATTACAATCTCATCAGCAACATTTAAAACTTCATCTATCTCACTTTTTTCAAAGTCCAGACAGTTAATCCTGGGAGGAAGCGCCAGATAATACAACTCTTCCATGCCTGTATCTTTTTTTTGCAGTATCACCTTTTTATAAAACAAATTGTCAATGCCAAAGCCATCGAAAAACTCTTTCAGTCGTTCTGAAATAAGCGGGATTCCGTTTTCATAAATAAAATCCTGACAAACCGTACCACTGTCTTTGTCCAGTTCCGAATAAACCGCCGTCTTATCCAGATACTGGAACTCCGACATGGAACACGGCCTGCTTAGATACTCCAGATCCGGTCCGGGCTTTAAATACTCCTCAACATTTGAGGATGAGCCAATGCCGTAATATTTTTCTTCCATTTTCACACCACTCCTAAAAAACACGCTCTTACAAAAATCATGTCTTAAAAAGTTGTTATCCTGACTTTACCCCTCTGCCTTCGGCTCCCCCTGGCTCATTGCCTGCGGAAATAAAATGTCCTGATAATCT
>CAMUHA010000040.1 GCA_947088515.1 uncultured bacterium | reverse complement strand
CGATAATTCTGGTGGACATTCCCCAGGAGGTCTGATGGACATATTTCAGCTGATTGTCTTTATCTGTATACTGAATCCCGAACGCCTTTGCAAAACCATCTCCAAAATTATGGCTGGTGCCGGACTGAAGCGCCTTTCCATCGTGCATCAGCGCTTCTATTGTGTAAGTGGCTTCCGCCCCGGCAAATTTCTCTTTCTCTGTTTTGCGTCCTTTAACTACAGGAATAGCCAGTACTTCCTCACAAAAATCAGCATAAACATTCAACATCTGCTCTGTTCTTGCTTCTGCCTCCTGTGCTGTGGCATGAGCTGTATGTCCCTCCTGCCATAAAAACTCTCTGGAACGCAGAAACGGTCTGGTTTCCTTTTCCCAGCGCACCACACTGCACCACTGGTTGTAAACCTTGGGCAAATCCCTGTAAGAGTGAATATCCCCTTTATAAAAATCGCAGAAAAGCGTTTCTGAGGTAGGTCTTACACACATTCTTTCTGCAAGAGGCGCAAGTCCCCCGTGAGTCACCCAGGCAACCTCTGGCGCAAAGCCTTCCACATGGTCCTTTTCCTTCTGCAAAAGACTTTCAGGAATGAACATGGGCATATAGACATTTTCAACCCCTGCGGCCTTAAACCGGTCGTCCAGCTGCCGTTGGATATTTTCCCATATAGCATAACCGGCAGGTTTAATTACCATACATCCCTTTACATTGGAATAATCAATTAACTCTGCTTTTTTCACCACATCCGTATACCACTTTGCAAAATCCTCGCTCATGGATGTGATTGCTTCAACTAATTTCTCCTTAGCCATTTTCTCCTCTTTTCTGTGCGGCTATCAGACTCCTGCATTCCATCTGCCGCACCCGTTCAATTATTATATCAGCTTTTCAAATTGTAGAAAAAAATTTATTCTTTGTCAATATTCCCCTCTTCTATTGCATAGAAATCAATTTTCAAAGATTATTTTGCCCTATTAACCAAAAACGCCCCCATCCCCATCAGCAAAAATACATAAGGCAGATTCAGCACATGGGCAAAGCTTACCATATTGTGGGCAGCATAGCAAAACACACACACCGCAAAACAGTAGATTTGCGGATTTTCTTCTCCCTTGCGCATACATCTTCCTATAAAAGATATCAGTATCCCAATATAAAAACAAACTCCCAAAAATCCTGTGTTTACAAGCCCTGTAAGCAGTTCATTGTGGGCATTGGTAAGGACGCTTTCTCCATAAAAGTCCCGCAGTCCGGCTGCAATTTCAGGCAGGGAGTAGGCATATACCGAAAAGCAGTCCGGTCCCACGCCAAAAAGCTTATGTACCATGGGCATTTCTCCATACATCCTTATACCGCTTAAAATAGCGGCTCCTCTGCCATGCCCCCATTCTTCGTTTAACCAAAATATACTGCCTTGTCTAAGTCCTGGTATCTCAATCTGCATATTAATTCCTGACAAAACCGCCCAAAGCAAAATACTGCCCGCTAAGACTATAAGCATCCCTCCATGGACTGTCTTTTGTATGCCCCGATTTTCTTTTGTAAGACATTCTGCTCCCTTTTGGGCCATCACTCTTTTTCTGCTCCCCAGATACCCGTACAGGAAATAAACCACAAGGAAAACCACACCTGCAAACAGTGTCAGATTCGAGTCTGTCAAATATGCACACCAATTGTTTTTTTCATAATTATATCCCTCCGGCATCAAAATACGCATCATTCTCACCGCCTGCCCCGAAAATCCCCAAAGCGCTGCCACAAGAAAATAGTCCCTAAGCCATGTCTTCCTTTTTACTGCGATCCACAATAGCAGAAAAAACAGCGCCCCAAAGAAAAGAAATACGCTGCTGCTGCCCTGACAAAAGCCGGCCATAAACGATACAACTATGTAACATCCCAAAAGCAGCCTTTGGAGTTTATCCCACAAGCTCCTTTCTCTTTTTTCCTTCCGGAACAAAAACAGGCAAATCCCTATAGGCGAAATCACTGACAGGTATCCACAGAACCAGTTAATGTTTCCCAAAGTAGAAATAAAAGAGGGCTGACGGATTTCCAGCGGAATAACCGAAAGGGAGAATCTGTCCAAAATTCCCAACACATATACGGCTCCTGACGCTGCCAGTCCCACATAACATACAGTTTTTCCGCCATCCCAGAACTTTGCCATAAGAAAATACATAAGACATAACAAAAGCAAAAGCAAAAATCCCATATGCCATCCGTCCATTCCCCACAAAGCCTCTGAAGGATAGTCTGATAATAAACAGGAAACAAAAATTTCAACAGCATATAGCAGCACAAACCAGTCCGTTGCAGACAGCCTCTCCCACAAAATCAGGTATGGCTCCCTCTTTTTTATGCGGCATCCAAGAGACTCCCACAGACACATCAGACCAGCCGGGCCAAGTATTCCCAGCGCCCCCAAAGAACAATACATAAAAAAATGATACTTGGCCTCTCCAATATCCACATACCCCTGTTTCATAAAAAAGGGATAAATACCGAATATCAATATCAAATATGCTGTTGCAAATGTATTTCCTGCTTTTTTGGTCAATCCCTTATCCCCCTCTTGTTCCAGTTACCATAACATTAAATTTCTTTGTTATAAGTATAACAGGGAACATATCTTTATGCCAATAGGATAATTACATTCCATCACCCTTCCGGCGCTGCCTGTTCTTTCTCCCTCCATAAATATTTACAGGTTTCACATATAATCACCAACGCTAAAGGGCCTTTGATAATCCCTCCTACACCAAATAAATGAATTCCTGCAAATACTGCAAACAAAATTCCCACCGGCCAGACACCCACACGTTCTCCAATTAGTTTCGGTTCCAAAAACTCTCTGATAAGCGCGCATACTGCATACAAACCAAAGCAAATAAGGGCCTGATAGTAACTGCCATCTATCAGGCGAAGCAGCGCCAGCGGAATCAGCATAATTCCCGTCCCTATAAAGGGCAGCATGTCCATAATACCAGTAATAATTCCATATAAAATTCCTCCCTTCATTCCCATCACCGCCAAAGTAACCGCACATATGGCGCTGATTATGCAAAGGATGATTATCTGGGCTCTAATAAATGTTTTTACATAAAGAAGTACCTTTTTCCCAACTTCCCTTACCCCCTTAAAGTCCTCTTCCTCTTTCAGCTTTAAAAGAAGGGAATCATAATCCTTCATAATAAGAAGAACCGCAATTATCATAACCACTATAAAGCTTACAAAGCCCACAATATTTTTCATGTATCCAACCGACTTGCCCATAACCGCAGGCAAAACCTTCACTTCCAGGTTTTCAATAAAAATATTTACCTGCTCCATAATAAAATTTTCAATCTGGACACCGTCTACTCCAAACCGCTGTTCCATCATATCACAACAGGTTCCCAGAAAATGGCTCAGTTCATTCTGATAATCCGGTAATTGAACCGCCATCTGGCTCCCTCCTGTTACCAAAGCGGAAAGAAGCAGCCACAATAGCGCTGCAATCAACACACAGCCTGCAAACAATATCATCCCCGCCACCACCGGCTTACGGATTTTAATTTTCTTGTGAAGATATTGTGCCGCCGGATTTAAAAATCCTGCCAGCAGAAACGCTAAAATAAACGGCGATACAATGGGGCTGATAAACTTCATAAAAAAGTAAACCAAAAGACAGATTACTGCCCCAATTAAATATTTTTTTGCTCCTTCTGTCAAATGAAATTTACTCATAAAAAATCACCCACACCTCACCAGATTTTCTAATTATCACTGGTAGTATGGGTAATTTCAGGTAAATTATGACCATTAGAACATTAAATTGAACTGGTAAAGAAAGGCAAAAAGATTTCCCCTTCCGGCTGCTTTTCAAATTCCAGATTTTCTCCTGATACAGGATGACAAAATGCCAGTTTGTATGCACAAAGCGCCACATTCCTGCATCCGGCCTTTAAGCTTAATTCTTTTGACTTAGGGCTGCCATATCTGGTATCTCCCAGCAGCGGCATATCTCTGTGGGACAGCTGTGCCCTGATTTGATGATGCCTGCCTGTAATCAGCTTGATTTCCACAAGAGAAACCTCTCTTTCTTTTGAATGGCTTCTGTACTCTCCCATGTTAACATCCTCTTCAAAGACCATCAGAGTTTTTACCAGTTTATACTCCAAAACTGCCTTTTTTGCATTTGGGAACTCTTTGTCCACTATCAGAGACTGATTGTTTTTTCCATCCTTATATAAATAATCTTCCAGCTTTCCGGCAGGCTCTTTGGGAGTTCCGTATACTACCGCATAATAGCGCTTCTTCATCCGTCCATCCGTCGTCTGTCTGCAAAGCCCCGCCGCCGCCCGACTGCTTTTGGCAAATACCAAAAGCCCGGAAACCGGCTGGTCCAGCCGATGCACAACACCAAGGTACGGTTCCCCTCTTCCTTTGTCTTTAGTCGTTTTTGCCAGATAATTTTTTAGCTCACTGACCATATCCTGCTGGCAGGTACGTGCCGTCTGGGTTGCAATTCCTGCAGGTTTATACACCACCAGAATATCTTTATCTTCATAAATAATGTTTTTCATCATTCATTCCTGCGTACATTTTCTTAAACTTTAAACCGGTATCCCACACCCCAAATCGTTTCAATATACTGTGGTTTAGCAGAATCATATTCAATCTTTTCCCGTATCTTCTTGATGTGTACGGTTACTGTTGCGATATCTCCAATAGAATCCATATCCCATATTTCCCTGAATAGTTCTTCCTTTGTATATACATGATTGGGATGCTCTGCCAAAAAAGTCAGCAGGTCAAACTCCTTGCCTGTAAACGCCTTCTCTGTGCCGTCCACCACAACCCGCCTTGCAGTCTTATCAATGCGGATGCCTCTGATTTCAATAATATCATTGTTCTTTTGATTGGAACCCACCAGCCTGTCATATCTTGCCATATGCGCTTTTACCCTGGCCACCAGCTCACTTGGGCTAAAAGGCTTTGTCATATAATCATCCGCCCCCAGTCCAAGTCCTCTGATTTTGTCAATATCATCCTTTTTGGCTGATACCATAATAATCGGAATATTCTTTTCCTCCCTGATACGCTTACAGATTTCAAAACCGTCCATTCCAGGGAGCATTAAGTCAAGTACTATTAAATCAAACTCCTCTGACAACGCTGTCTGCAGACCGCCTTCGCCCTCATTGCAGATTGCCACCTCAAACCCGCTAAGCTCCAGATAATCCTTTTCCAGATCAGCAATCGCTTCTTCATCTTCAATAATCAATATTCTGCTCATTTCCATTTCCTCCCATTTATATAAGTCCCAATTTCCATTTATGTTTATGACGCTTATTTCTAAATTTGGTGTGTATACTCATTCGGTCTATTGAATTTGATTGACTCATGACGTACTTAAGCGGTGCGCCCCCTGCGATACTTAAACGCTAACATATTTCTTGGATGTTTGAGGGAATAGACGCAGGCGGCTGCTTCTTGCAATACATAATGTTATCGACTCCTTCGTTTTGGATTGCATACCACCCAGGCTCAAGCGACAGCTCAAAAACCTTTTCCATTTCCAATTCCGGATAGGCAAGACATTGAATCAACTCGCTTGCTGTGACTGCTAACAATTTGCCCGCAGGAAGATGCAGCCACTTGCATGGAGCTGTAATTTCAGCGCTTTTTGTAAGCTCACATTCCTTGGCAACACACTCTAAAAGCCAGACAATCATTTTTCCCTGTCCGCAAAATTCCCGGATTCGTTCTGTTTCCCGCTGCCTTACGATATCCCAGTCCTCATCGGGAAAATCAAAAATCAATTCGGATTTCCCGGATGAATCAAGCAAAATATCCATCTCATATAACAGGTCATCATCATTCAATTCTGACAGATAGCTTTCATCTATGAAAACCAATCCATCCAGCATGTCACAGTTCAATGTATATTTCATGCACTATTCCTCCTTCGTTTCGAGCAAAACCAGTTAAATATTTATTCAACGCTTATTCCGTTTCCTGATATTTACGGATTACAAAGTGCATACAGGTTCCTTCCCCTTCCCTGCTGGTTGCCCAGATATAGCCGCCGTGGTCTTCAATAATCTTTTTTACAATGGAAAGTCCAATGCCGCTTCCTCCTTTAGAAGAATTTCTGGAAGCATCTGTTCTGTAAAAACGTTCAAATATTTTAGGAAGGTCTTTCGCCGCAATACCCTTTCCATTATCCTCAATTTCCACTCTTATGGAATCCAGTTCATCCAGAATGCGGATATCAATCTCTCCCTTTTCTTTATCCAGATACTTGACACTATTTCCTATAATGTTGTTCACCACACGCTTTAACTGCTCCGGGTCTGCAATAATTACCGTATTAGGCGCCGCCAGATTTGAATAGTTCAGTTCAATGTTCTTGGACTCCAAATCAAGTCCTACCTCTTCCACGCAGTCACCAAAATACTCTGAAATATTAATCCGGTGAAAATGATAAGGTATTCTGTTAGAATCAATTCCCGAATAGACTGTAAGTTCATTAATCAGCTTATCCATATCGTTAGCCTTATTATATATGGTTCTGATATATTTATCCATCTTTTCCGGCGTATCCGCAACGCCATCCATTATGCCTTCCACATATCCTTTAATTGCGGTAATCGGTGTCTTTAAGTCATGGGAAATGTTACTTACCAGCTCCTTATTCTGTCTTTCTGCCAGAATTTTTTCATCTGTAGACTCCTTAAGTCTAAGTCTCATATCCTCATAATTGTGGTAAAGCTCTCCTATCTCTCCATCCCCGCTCTCCGGAAGCATATATTCTAAATTTCCCTCCGCAATATTCTGCATGGCAATATTGAGCTGGTTTACAGGAACAAACACCCCTTTGCTTATCCAGTTGGTAAGAAACAGGCTGGTAATAATTAAAATAACCATAATGGCAATTGCCATATCCACAAAAAGTCTCCGGGACAAAATCGAATTAGCTCTGGTAACTACAAAAAAGCTTCCCTCGCTCCCATCTGCAAAATAAAAATCCATCTGGCGGACCAGTTTTTTCATATCATCATAATAAAAGCTCCGGTTCATTTCCCCAAGGGCATCTTCTTCCTGAAAATCCGGGAGCTTGTCAAAAATTTTCCTAGCCGCCACCTCATTGCCTGTGTAATAGAGCTTATCTTTATTCCTGACAATAATGTAGGAGGATTTATTAACAATCCTTTCATTAATTGTATCAAGCGCCTCTGCATCTTCCAGCCGGGAAGGTTCCTCCTCCAATATTTCCTTTACCGTCAGAAAAATCTCATCCGAAATAAGTCTTGATGCGTCTGCCGGGTCAATCAGCATATTGTAATCATTATTTCTAAATCCATATTCCTCCTGCTCTCTGGCAAGCGCCCCGCCAATTAAAATAAAGGCCGTACTGGCAAGAACTAATGGCAGCAGAATAATTGTCAGAAAGGTAACTACCAGCCTGGTTTTAAATTTCATAAAAATTCCTCATTCCTGCTTTGAGCGTATCAATTGAAATGTCCGTGTAAAGTTCTGTCTTTATTTCGATTATAGCACATACATGAAAAAGCTTGTTATTAAAGAATACGAGAAACTATAAAAATTTTATAAAATGCACTTGACATTCCCCAATTTATTTATATAATAAAGCAGTAATAATTATTATTTTTGATAAAAGGAATCCATATGACTTTAAAACACAGCAAACAACGGGATTCCATAAAGGAATTCCTTTCAACCAGAAAAGACCACCCCACAGCGGATGTGGTTTATATGAATGTCCGTAAATCTTTTCCAAACATCAGTTTAGGAACTGTCTACAGAAATTTGACACTGCTCGCCGATATCGGAGAAATCACCCGTCTGCGGGTGGGCGATGGCGTTGACCATTTTGATTTCGACACCTCGCCCCATTTCCACTTCGTCTGTACGGAATGCGGAAGTATCTCTGACCTGTATTTATCATTTGACGAGCAAATAGTTGCTGCTGCCCAAAAAAATTTTGACGGCGAAATAACTGGCCATAAAACTTATTTTTATGGCCGCTGCCATAATTGTGTGTGCAAATCCATAGAACAGACTGTACCACAGTCTGTTTCATTGGATTAATTTTATAAAGAAAAGGAGAAAATCTATGAAATTTGTATGTCAGGTATGTGGTTATGTTTATGAAGGTGAATCTGTGCCGGAAAAGTGCCCTGTTTGTAATGCACCCGCTGAAAAGTTCACTGCACAGGGTGATGAAAAAGTTTGGGCTGCAGAACATGTGGTAGGCGTTGCTAAAGGAGTAAGCGAGGATATTCTTGCTGACTTAAGGGCAAACTTTAACGGTGAGTGTACAGAAGTTGGTATGTATCTTGCAATGGCAAGAGTTGCCCACAGAGAAGGTTATCCTGAAATCGGTTTATACTGGGAGAAAGCTGCTTACGAAGAGGCAGAACATGCTGCTAAATTTGCTGAACTGTTAGGCGAAGTGGTAACTGACTCCACCAAGAAAAACCTTGAACTTAGAGTAGAAGCTGAAAATGGAGCAACAGCAGGCAAATTTGACCTTGCAAAACGTGCAAAAGCAGCTAACCTTGACGCTATTCATGATACAGTTCATGAGATGGCAAGAGATGAGGCTCGCCATGGCAAGGCATTTGAAGGCCTTCTTAAGAGATACTTTAGCTAATTGGGAATCAGAAAATAAAAACTGTTATTTGTTGAAAGGAGAAATACAATGAAGAAATATTTTTGCAATCCTTGCGGATATACCTATGACCCTGAAAAAGGCGACCCTGAACATGGAATCGCACCTGGCACAGCTTTTGAAGATATTCCTGATGACTGGTGCTGTCCTCTTTGCGGCGTAAGCAAGAGCATGTTCCAGCCCTGCATTGACAATTATAACTAAAGCATTTACTACAGATGCTTAAAGGGACAGGTTATTTCCTGTCCCTTTTTACTCCCGTTATCCGGTAGATTAATTTATTTTTGAATATCCAAATCCATTTGCAAAAGCATCAATTTCCTTTCCATCCCGGCAAAGAGCACAGCCTTCCGGCTCATATGCTTTATAATCGGGAATATCTGCTATGGAAAACAAGGATTTAATAGGAATCCCCATCACACTGTTAGCCGCGCTAAAGACAGCGCTTATGCCGCTGATTTTAGCGCCATAGTAGCACAATGCCTGGGAAGCCTTTACTATTGTCTGCCCTGTTGTTGCGGATGTCAGCAGAAGAAGCACATGTTTTCCTTTTATCATAGGGAGCATGTTTTCCCTGAAAACCAGCTGTCCTGAATTAACATATTCAGGTGTAACTATGTATATAGTATTATGAGAATTCATGGAATAAACGCCTGCCCGTGTCAAATCCTCTGCCAGAAAAGCGCCTATGATTTCGCACCCCTCAATGCACACAATAGTATCAACCACTGTCGTTGCCGATATCTGTTCACTTAAGGCTTTTGCCGCTGCAGAAGCTTCACTTAATCTGGATTTTAATGTGGTCATGTCCAGAAAATAATTTACATGTGAATTTGGTGTAACAAAATGCCCTGGTATTGCTTTTAAAATAACATTTGGGTGTACCTTTGATTTAATTTTAATAGTTTCTTGCATTGGCATACCTCCTTAAATCTTTTTATCGCTTTTAAGCAATTCTCTATTTCTATATTAAATGATATGGCAATATTATGCAATCTTTTCTTTTGTCAGACAATAAAATTTCCACAACAATTTATCATTTTCTTCCATAAAAATTACTGCATTCCAGACGGAAGTTATCAAACGTACCATCCTCCCTATACTCCACAATCAGATAGTAACCGCCTCTTTTCCATGTGTAATAATCAGAGGACTCTCCTTCAGGTTTTCCTAAAACTTCCGTGAGATCTTCTGCAGTGAGTCCGGTTAATTTTACTCCTTCCACAGCAACAGCGTCCGCTTCATAATAGTCCTCATAAACACAAACGCTTTCTACCTTGCATTCTGCCAACGGCGCTTCCATGGACCTCCTGTTTAATGCCGAAATGAGAGCCGCACACTGCCCATCTTTTACTAAAGTTATAGATGTATACACCGTATTTCCATCCGCTTTGACAGATAGGTCATAAAGCTCTGAATATACAAAAGAAACCTCTTCCCCATTTTGGACTATCTTTCTTCCTCCGATGTCCGAAAGGCCATATCCCGCATCAGCTAAATCCTGTATGCTGGTTTTCCCCGGCCTGACCTCCACATCTCCAAGCATAATCAGATAAGGTTTGTCAAAGGCAGACTCCCTTCCGTTCATTAACCGGGCCAGAAAGAAAAATCCTATTGCCGCCACCGCAATTATTAATCCTTCCACCAGTTTTTTTCTTTTGCCTTCCAGACGGTTTTCTTCCTCCAGCTGCTCCCTATCCCTGTCCACTATCTGCATCGCGCTACTCTCCTGCTTTGGCCTGGCAAGTATGCACAGCAGCCGCACATGCTTACCAGGTCCAAAGACTTTGTCATTTTTATTCTAATGTATAACTATTTAAATATTTTTCCTGTTCCGGTGTCAGGACATCAATTTCTTTTCCTAAAAATGCCAGTTTTCTCTTTGCCACATCCATATCCACCATCCTTGGCACATCAATCAGCTTTTCTGTAAGCTCACTGCCATGTTCCACCAGATACTTAGCCGATAACGCCTGAATTGCAAAGCTCATGTCCATAATTTCCGCCGGATGTCCGTCACCAGCTGCCAGATTCACCAGACGGCCTTCTGCCAAAATGAAAATCCACTGCCCGGTAGGAAGCTTGTAGCCCATAATGTTCTTTCTCTGTTCTCTGGTTTCCACAGCAATTTCACGGAGTCTTGCCATGTCAATCTCACAGTCAAAGTGACCTGCATTACAGAGGACTGCACCATCCTTCATTACTTTGAAATCTTCTTCATCAATAACCTTATCGCACCCGGTAACTGTCACAAAGAAATCGCCAACTTTCGCAGCTTCATTCATAGGCATCACATCAAACCCATCCATCACAGCCTCAATTGCCTTAATCGGGTCAATTTCTGTTACAATGACTCTTGCCCCTAAGCCCTTGGCTCTCATGGCAGTTCCTTTACCACACCAGCCATAACCTGCCACTACCACAATTTTACCAGCCACAATCAGGTTCGTAGTACGGTTAATGCCATCCCACACGGACTGCCCGGTTCCGTAGCGGTTATCAAACAAATGCTTGCAGTCCGCATTGTTTACACGGACCATGGGGAACTTCAGCTCACCTGCACGGTTCATAGCCTCCAGACGGATAATTCCGGTAGTGGTTTCTTCACATCCGCCGATAATATCCGGTATAAGCTCTGGCATCTGGGTATGAACCATATTTACAAGGTCGCCTCCATCGTCAATAATAATATTTGGCCCTGCTTCCAGCACGTGACGGATATGGGACTCATATTCTTCTGGTGTGCAGTCATACCAGGCATGAACCTCAAGCCCTGCCTTTACCAGCGCCGCCGCCACGTCATCTTGTGTGGATAACGGATTAGACCCTGTTACAAACATCTGTGCTCCCCCTGCCTTAAGCGCCAGACAAAGATAGGCTGTCTTTGCTTCCAGATGAACGGAAAGTGCAATTTTCTTTCCCTCAAAAGGTTTGGTTTTGCCAAATTCCTCCTCCAGGGTGCGGAGCAGGTCGCAATTTCTTTTTACCCACTCAATCTTGCGCTCACCGGATTCGGCCAAATTAATGTCTCTGATTTCACTGTTCATTTATTGTTTCCTCCTATTTTTAATATTCCTTTTTATCCAGTTCCATCCGTGTAATGATTTCGTTTACCTTCTGGTATACAAGCTCTTCATCCAATGTAAGGACTTTTCGGTTTTCCATGGTTATCTTTCCATCTATAATAACGCTCTCCACCTCCGAACCATTTGCCGAATAGGAAAGCCCTGCTATCAGATTATTTCTTGGCGTCAGGGAGGGTGTATTTAGATTTAAAATAGCAATATCCGCCTTTTTCCCCTCTTCCAGCGAACCAGTCTCTTTTTCAAGCCCCAAGGCTCTTGCTCCATTTATAGTGGCAATGCGCAGCCCCTCCCTTGCACTGACACACTGAGGTGTTTTCTTAACCCCTTTGTGAATCAGGGTAAGCAGGCTAAGCTCATGGAACAGGTTCAGGCTGTTATTACTAGCAGCGCCATCCGTTCCAAGACACACATTAATCCCCTTTTCCAGCATGGCCGGCACTGGCGCAAAACCATTTCCAAGTTTCATATTGCTGGCAGGATTTGTAACCACACTGACGTTCTTTTCCTTTAAAATATCCATGTCGCTTTCCGTTATCTGTACACAGTGAGCCGCAATTGCCCTTCCATCAAACAGGCCGTTTCTTTCTGCCATCTCAATAGGGGAACAGCCGTACTTTTCTCTTATCTGCTCTATTTCGCTCTCGCTTTCTGATAAATGTACATGGATTCCCATTTTATTCTTTTTGGCCTCTTCTGAAACGATGCGCATATAAGCTTCATCACAGGTGTAAGGGGCATGGGGGCCTAACATAAAAGACAGTCGGTCGCAGTCCTTTGCCCCATCTCTCTCTTCATAGGCCTGCCGCAAACGCATCTGCCCGCCCTCATCATTTCCGCTTCCTACCAGCCCCCGGCTTATTACTGCACGCATACCAGACTCCTTCACAGCTCTGGTGGTCTGGTGGATGTTCATCTGCATATCATTAAAGCAGGTAGTGCCGCTTTTCATCATTTCAATAATGGCAAGGCAGGCGCCCCAATAAGTATCTTCATCTGTCATTTTCTGCTCAATAGGGTCAACGGTTCCAAAAAGCCAGTCCATAAAGCTTAAATCATCCGCCACATTTCTCATAAATGACATATAGGAGTGGGTATGGCAGTTAATAAGACCCGGTATGGCAAGCTTGTCCTTACCGTCAATCACCTTATCTGGCGAAAATCCATCAGGACTTGTGCCAATCCCGGCAATCCGGCTGCCTTCTATATAAATATCTGTTTCCTTTATCACATCGTTTTCTCCCTCTGGCAATATAGCCAGAATATTTTTTAATAATATTCCCATTATTTCTCCCTTCTTTTGGGCTCTTCCCTGCAGGCGCTTTTATCCAGCGCTTTTCCTGGGCACATCCAGCCTGATTATAGATTAACAATGTTCCTGTCCTGCCCCTGGAGGAATGCTTTTATATTCTTACAGGTTTCAGATACACACCTGCCCCTTGCCTCAATACTTGCCCATGCCAGATGAGGCGTAATCAGCAGTTTATTACTGTCTTTTATTCTGCTTAAGGGATTGCTGTCCTTCATTGGCTCTGTCCCGGTTACATCAAGCCCCGCACCCGCAATATAGTCTTTTGTAAGAGCCGTATATAAATCTTCATCATTTACCACCGGTCCTCTTGCCACATTAATCAGTATGGCGCTCTTTTTCATTTTCTTAAGAGCCTTAAGGTCTATCAAATTTCTGGTTTTATCACTTAAAGGACAGTGAAGCGAAAGAAAATCTGACTCTTCCAGAAGCTTATCAAAGTCCACCCTGTCATATTCCGTACAGGCGCTTTGCCCTGAAGCCGAATAAAAAATCACCTTGCATCCAAATGCCTTCGCAATTGCCGCTACCTTTTTTCCAATATTCCCCATACCGATAATACCCCAGGTTTTTCCTGCAAGCTCCGTAAAAGGAATATCAAAATTAGAAAACCTGTCCTGTGCAGCATAAGCTCCGGATTTTACATAATCGTCATAATGCCGCAGCTTTTCAAGTACATAAAAGCAAAGGGCAAAGGTATGCTGCGCCACCGCATTTGTAGAATAATTTACTACGTTTGCCACTTTAATTCCTCTGCTTTTACAATAGGCAATATCTACATTATCATATCCGGTTGCAAATTCACAAATCAGTTTAACCTTTGGCGCTTCCTTTAATACTTCTTCGCTTAAAGGGGCCTTGTTGGCAACAATAATCTCCGCATCTTTAATCTTTTCCTTTACATCTGCCGCAGTAGTGTTGGGATAAATCACCGTCTCCCCAAGAGTCCCTATTTCCTCCACTGAAACATCAGGCCCTACACTGTTTCTCTCCAAAACAACAATTTTCATATTCTGCCGCTCTCCTTTTCTATTTCAGTTTCCAAATTATATTATACATAATTCTTCCCGTTTTGGACAGATAGCATGAAAAAAGATTTAAAAAACACTTTCTTTAAATTTATATTGACAATTAGATATCAAAACGATATCATTTATACATCATAAAAAATTAACTGGGAGGTATTATCTATGGAAGAAAAAATATTAAATTATAAAAAGAATGGCATCGCCATGCTGCTTCTCTTTCTTAGCCTGTATGCAGCGGCAATTACATGTCTTATTTTGGGCATTGTCCGCCTTGAAGCGGGCGGCAAAAATCCTGTTTTATTTATCATAGGTTTTATTTATGCCGCGCTTGGATGGATTCCTTTTATCGGTTTAAAAGCAATTAAGCCGCAGGAAGCCTTAGTTCTTACACTTTTTGGGGAATATGTCGGAACTCTCAAAGAAGCGGGATACTACTTTGTTAATCCGTTTTCCACCAGCTTTAACCCGGCTGCCAAAACCAGACTAAAGCAAAGCGGGGATGTAGATGGCGGCGCAATAGGCGGACTGACCATTACCACGAACGGAACCCCCCAGCCTGAAGCCTCCGGCAACAGAATTTCTCTTAAGGTAATGACCTTAAACAACAATCGTCAGAAAATCAATGACTGTCTGGGAACACCTGTGGAAATTGGAATTGCTGTCATGTGGAAAGTTACAAATACAGCAAAAGCAGTTTTCAATGTGGATAATTATAAAGAATATCTTTCCCTGCAGTGCGACAGCGCTCTTCGGAATATCGTTCGCTTATATCCATATGATGTGGCGCCCAATGTAGATACCACAGGGGACGGCATTGCAGATGAGGGAAGTCTTCGGGGTTCTAGCGAGGTTGTTGCAGAAAGAATACGGGCGGAAATCCAGAGTAAGGTAGAGGAAGCCGGACTGGAAATTATGGAGGCTCGAATTACCTACCTTGCCTATGCACCGGAAATCGCGGCCGCTATGCTGCAGCGCCAGCAGGCATCCGCCATTATTGATGCCCGGAAAATGATTGTGGATGGAGCAGTTGGCATGGTAGAGATGGCTCTTGAACGCCTTAGCGAAAATGAAGTGGTGACATTAGATGAAGAGCGGAAAGCTGCCATGGTATCCAATCTTCTTGTAGTGCTTTGTGGAAACCGGGATGCCCAGCCCATTGTGAATTCGGGAAGTTTATATTAATATGGCAGACAATACCAAAAAGCAGATTCCCCTGCGGCTTTCCCCAAAGCTTTATGACGCAATCGCTTCATGGGCAGAGGATGATTTCCGTTCTGTTAATGGCCAAATAGAGTATTTACTAACGGAATGCGTCAGACAGAGAAAAAAGAATGGAAAGCCGGTACCTAATGAATTTGATATCCCGCCAAAACTTGATTTATAAATCCTCTCCTATGCTCTGACAGGTAAACTATAAAGCTTCCTGCCAGAGCATGTTGTGAGCATTCCTAAAATATGCGGAGGTTAAAAGTTGGATAAATTCTCTGATAAGCAACTTATTCAACCAGGAATTTGTCTGAAGCGTCACAAATTTTATTGGTCGCAGAGCAGGTCTGAAATTCTGCCTGCGTTCTCAGTGTAAAGCGCTTCGGAATGGAGGAAAAAATGAATGAAAAAAGCAAACTGCTTACCATCGGCCAGTTCGCCGCACTGCATGGCATCAACAAGAAAACCTTAATGTGGTATGATGAAATCGGACTATTTAAACCAGCTTCCATCAATCCGGTAAATGGATACCGCTGTTATAGTTACTATCAAAGCCCTGTACTGGAAACTATTCTGCTTCTCCGGGAACTGGATGTATCTATAAATGAAATACAGAACTTTATGAAAAACCGTTCTGCCGAAGGCCTGAAAACCCTTTTAGAAGAAAAAATCGCCTGCCTGGACTTACAGCTTGTCCACCTGCAGGCAGTCAGAAAAACCTTGTGTAATCATCACCAGAATATGGTCACTTTGTTATCCATGGATTTATCCAAAATCAGTATAATAGAAAAAGACCCACGCTGTCTGGTAACGGTAAAGATTGACCCCAAAACTTCTTTTGAAAAAGAAGTGGAGCTGATTACCGCAGAGACCGCCCGTTACCAGCTTGGCCGCCTCCATGACGCTTCCTACGGCTCAATGATTCCTGTCAGCAGCCTGCAAAAGGGGCATTTTGATGATTATTCCATGTTATTTATCGAAATCCCTTTTCTCACACAAAAGGCCGGACTGCATATACAGCCCGGCGGAAAATATCTGCGTGCATTTTACAAAGGCGACTGGAGCGGGCTTTCCCAGAGGTATCAGTCCATCCTGGATTATGCCTGCGCACAGGGCCTTACTCTGTGCGGTTTTTCCTATGAAAAAGGCATAAACGAAACCGTTATTGACCGGATTGAGGACTACATTGTACAAATTGAAATCCCCATTCTCAAGTAGCGCCCAAAATCTGCTCCCATACTTTAGATTTACATTAATGGGGCAATCACTTTCATCAGACGCCCTGTTAGCTTCACAGTCCATTTTTCCCTGCGGACCATTTCCATAGTAACCTGTCTGCTTTTGGCAACTGCCTCCTGAAAATCTGCCTCAATCGCCGAAATACAATCTGTACCATAAAGATATGTGGCGCATTCAAAGTGATGGTACAAACTGCGGTAATCCAGATTGATGGTTCCAACCACTGCTTCCTGTGTGTCACTGACAAATACCTTTGCATGAACAAATCCTGGTGTGTATTCATATATTTTTACGCCGGATTCTAGCAGTGACGCATAATGGGTTTTAGCAAGTGCATAGGGTATGGCTTTATCAGGGATTCCCGGAAGCAAAAGCGCCACTTCCACGCCCCTCTCTGCGGCAAATTTCAGAGCTGTTTCCATTTCCCCGTCCAAAATCAGATATGGCGTCATAATATGTACATATTTTAATGCCCTGTTTAAAATATCCATATACACCCGTTCCCCCAGCTTATCATTATCAAGAGGACAGTCTCCATAAGGGATGACATAACCTGCCGCCTCTTCTGCCGGCAAAGTTGGATAAGAAAGAAAACGGGCAGACTCGTCCTCTTTTTCATCTATTCCCCACATTTGCAAGAACATCAAAGTAAAGCTTCTGACAGCTTCCCCCTTTAACATGACAGCGGTGTCTTTCCAATGCCCGAATTTTCCCTTTTGGTTGATATATTCATCTGCAAGGTTCACCCCTCCATTAAAAGCTGTATGTCCGTCAATCACCAGAATCTTTCTGTGGTCCCTGTAATTATAGTGAGTGGAAACAAAGGGCGATACAGGCGCAAACACTTTACACCGGATTCCAAGCGCCTTTAGCCGTTTAGGATAATCATGGGGAAGCAGCGCAAATTCGCAGGCTCCGTCATACATAACCCTGACATCCACGCCCATTGCTGCCTTTTTTGCCAGTATCTCCAACACCCGGCCCCACATCAGCCCTTCATCCACTATAAAGTATTCCATAAAGATAAAATGCTTTGCCGCTTCCAGCTGTTTAAGCATTTCATCAAACTTGTCCTCCCCCAAAGGAAAATAGGTGACTGAAGTCTTGTCAAATACTGGGTGGCATCCGCTTCTGTGCATATAATCTGCCAGCTTTGCCACTCCCGGCTTTTCCTTAGAAAGTCTCTCCATTACATTCTCCTGCTGCACAATGCTCTCTTTGGTTCCCATAATTATCTGATTCACACGCGCCTTTAACGCTCTGTGCCCAATATCGCTTTGTGTATACAGATATAGCAGTACGCCAAACACTGGCAGAAGCATTATCACAATCAGCCACGTTATTTTTGCTGTAGGATTAATTCTGCTGTTTAAAAGATAAATCACCATAACAAACGTAAGCAGTATTGTCCCTCCAAAAATATGCGGCAGAAATTCCTCAAACCACCCAAAAATACCAAAAAGTATAAAAATCTGTGCAGTCAGCAAAAGTAAAATCAGCCCAAATCGGCTAAAAACAGCGTGTATTATTCCCTTTTGACCCTTTTTTAAAAGAGTTAGTCCCTTATTTTTGTAATCAATCATGTTCTGGTCCTCCTATGCCAGCTCTCATTATAAACCATACAGCCGCCGGATGGTCAATAAACAAATTATTAAAAATAATACTAATAACATATTCTGTCGTGATTTATACACAATAGACTTGTATCATTTCTTTTCCGGGCTTATAATTTAATACAATATCTTAATAAACAATACCTACGGAGGAACATGCCTATGGCAAGAACTATCATTATGGACCATCCTCTGATACAGCATAAAATTGGCTATATCAGACGCATTGAAACAGGAACCAAAGATTTTCGGCAGACCATTAAAGAAATCGCAATGCTTATCTGTTATGAGGCAACAAGGAATCTCCCTCTTTCAGATGTGGAAATTACAACCCCAATCTGTACTGCCACTGTCAAAGAACTGAAAGGGAAAAAAATGGCTGTAATCCCCATCCTGCGGGCCGGCATCGGCATGGCGGATGGTATCCTGGAACTGATACCCACCGCAAAGGTAGGGCATATTGGTTTGTACCGTGACCCCCAGACTTTAGAACCTGTTGAATATTACTGTAAGCTCCCTGCGGATTGCGCAGATAGAGAAATCTTTGTAATAGACCCTATGCTGGCCACCGGAGGTTCTTCTGTCGCCGCCATACGGATGCTCAAAGAAAAAGGCTGTCAGAAAATCCATTTTCTGTGTATCCTTGCCGCACCGGAAGGCGTTGCCCGGATGCAGGAGGCACATCCGGATGTGGACTTATATATAGGCGCTCTGGATGAAAAATTAAACGAACATGGCTATATTGTTCCCGGCCTTGGCGATGCCGGAGACAGAATTTTCGGCACAAAATAACCGGCGCAGCTTATGCTGCACCGGTTAAAAATTTATAACCTCTTTAACAATTCTTCTCTCTGAGCCTCAAATCCGGGTTTTCCTAAAAGAGCGAACATATTTTTCTTATAGCTTTCCACACCTGGCTGGTTGAAAGGATTAACGCCCAGCAGATAACCGCTTACCCCACAGGCAAATTCAAAGAAATAGAATAATTCTCCCAGATAAAATTCATTTACTTCCGGTATTGTCACCATAAAATTAGGAACCTGTCCATCTGTATGGGCAAGAATTGTGCCGTTCATTGCGCTCTTATTGACAAAATCAACGCTCTTTCCTGCCAGATAATTTAATCCGTCAAGGTCTACTGGTTCTTCTTCCAGAATAATTTCTTCTCTGCTTGTTTCCACATTAATTACGGTTTCAAACATATTTCTGGAGCCATCCTGGATAAACTGTCCCATAGAATGCAAATCTGTTGTCAAATCAACACTTGCCGGGAAAATGCCCTTCTGGTCTTTTCCTTCACTCTCACCATAAAGCTGTTTCCACCATTCAGAAACATAGTGTACACAGGGTTCATAATTAGCAAGAATTTCAATGCCTTTGCCTTTTCTTAAAAGGATATTGCGCAGCGCTGCATATTTAACAGCATCATTTTCTTCAAATGGAGCCTCCAGCGCCGCCTTCCGTCCTGCCTGTGCGCCTTCCATCAATTTATCTATATCCGCACCACTTACTGCAATTGGGAGAAGGCCTACAGCAGTAAGCACAGAGAAACGTCCTCCTACATCATCAGGAACCACAAAGCTTTCATACCCTTCCTCATTTGCAAGATTCTTAAGGGAGCCTCTCGCTTTGTCTGTGGTAGCATAAATTCTCTTTGCAGCCTCTTCCTTTCCATACTTCTTTTCCAGCATTTTCTTAAACACACGGAATGCAATGGCAGGCTCTGTTGTAGTGCCGGATTTGCTTATCATATTAACAGAGAAATCTCTCTCTCCAATCACATCCATCAGATGTTTAATGTAAGTAGAGCTGATAGAATT
>CAMUHA010000039.1 GCA_947088515.1 uncultured bacterium | reverse complement strand
GAAGAGGCAAGTGCAATTGCACAGATTAATATAGGGTTTGAACAGATGTCTGATGCCGTTACAATGAATTCAACGACCGCACAGGAGAGTGCATCATCCAGCGTAGAGCTGGCAGCACAGGCACAGAACCTGAAGGAACTGATTGGTCGCTTTTCATTAAAAAATATCTGAAAATAATTTATTAGCAAAACGGAACTCACTGTAATGGTGAGTTCTGTTTATGAACAGGGAAAAGAGGGGAATTGTCTATGCCGGAAGTTACAATTAAAGATATTGCAAGGATTTGTGGAGTGGGGGTTAGTACGGTATCAAGAGCGATTAATAACCACCCGGATATCCGGCCGGAAACGAGGCAGCACATTCAAGATGCAATTGAACAGTATGGATATATTCCCAATAACAGTGCAAGAAATCTAAAGAGAACAGAATCTAATGGGGTAGCTGTTTTGGTGAGAGGCATTACCAATCCGCTTTTTAACAGCATAATTAAAGTACTTAATTTTGAGCTGAAAAAGCATAAGCTGTCCATGATCCTGCAGCAGGTAGATTATGAGGAAGATGAGGTATCCGTGGCATTGGAGCTAACCAAGGAAAAGAGACTAAAAGGCATCATTTTTCTTGGATTTAACTACTATCATCCGGAAGGAGAACTGGATAAAATAAAGGTTCCTTTTGTATTAGGGACTGTAGGAGCCATTTGCGGGGATGAGGACTGTACACTTTATTCCCATGTGACTGTGGACGATTTGCGGGAAAGTTACAGAATGACTAACTATCTGATTAAGAAAGGTCACAGGGATATTGCAATTCTTTCAGCGGAAGAGAGAGATTCTTCCGTGGGAAAATTAAGGCTGGCAGGCTACCTAAAAGCGTTGGAGGAAAATGGAATTTTTCCTAATACACACCTGATAATGCCGTTTACTGATATAGGAGAACCCTATTCCATGACAAACGGTTATGCAGCGACTAAGAAACTTCTTAAATCTGGGCAGCTATTCAGCGCCGTATATGCAACATCAGATATGATGGCTGTAGGAGCTTACCGGGCGATTCGGGAGGCTGGTCTGAAGATTCCGGAAGATATTTCCGTAGCGGGTTTTGATGGGGTGGAACTAGGGGATTATCTCCAGCCAAAGCTGACTACTATTTTACAGCCAGTGGAGGAAATCGGGGAAATGATTTTCAGACAGCTTTACGATTTGATGAATGGCAGATGCGGAAATAAAAACCTGCTGTTTCAGGGGGAGCTTTTGGAGAAAGAGTCGGTAAGAGAACTGGTGCATATCTGAAGAGGCAGGACTGAAAATCTGAAAAGTGCAGTTTCCTGCCTTTAATTATTATAATTGCTTTTAATTATTATTAAGAATTTTTTAAGCCGGTTGAGTTGTCAGTAAAAATATGGTACGGTTAAAAAAGCAACCTTGGGATACTGTATTAAAAAGACGCACCAGAAAAATGAAAGAAAAATGACGCATTACTAGGGTGCGGGATAGGAGAACAGATGAAAAACAGACTCTATTATATACTATTTTTGGTATATGCAGTTGTAGCGGTTTTTGTTTTGTACTTAAATGGTGTGTTTACTGGAGGAGAAGTTTCAACAGTAAACTTAGCTATTAACGTGGGATTTTTGATTATTATTGGCGTTCTGTTTCTGATTTCAGCGGTCAGCTTTGTCAGACTGAATGATGTAACGGACGAGCTGATGGTCTTTACTGGCAGATTCCAGAAAGAATACAAGGAAGCAAATGGCAAAAATCTTTGGGGCAATTACCAGAACCGCAATGATGCTTTTGAAAATGAAGAATTAAGGATTGCATTTAATAAATACCGCCTGCGGGTAAAGAGCCTTAGCAGCAGACGTGGGGTGAATGGGTCCTGTGATGTGGAAGAGTATATTAATGAGGATTTGCTGGACCGGGTGGGAATGAACTTTTTTAACTCTGGTATCTCAGGAGCTCTTACAGGGCTTGGAATTTTAGGCACTTTTCTTGGACTTTCCATGGGGTTGGGGTCTTTCAGCGGGGACGATATTTTTACGGTTTCTGACAATGTGGGAACCCTGCTTTCCGGTATGAAGGTAGCTTTCCATACTTCTGTGTATGGTATATTTTTCTCGCTGGTTTTTAATATTGTTTATCGCAGCATTATGTCGGATGCTTATGAAAAGCTTGATGAATTTCTTTGTATGTTCCGTCAGACAGTACAGCCAACAAGCGCAAAAGAGGAAGAAAATTCTGCTGCAATGGTGGTATATCAGGCGGGGATGTCCGGTATGCTTAGACAGATGCTGGAAATTATGAAGGACAGTTCGGCAGAGCAGACAGAAGGTCTGGAACGGATTGTGAATCAGTTTACCAGCCAGATGCAGGAAGCGCTGGGGACAGAATTTGGAGAACTTGGCAGTATTTTAAGGGAGGCTGGAAAGGCGCACGCTGCAAGTGCGGCAAATGCGAACGATATGATTGAGGCTGTAACTGCGCTGGTGGATGTAAACCGTAATGTACAGTCAGCGCTTGCACAGATTATGGAAAGGCAGGAAAAATTTGCAAAGGAATTGAATGCGCAGAAGGAGACACTAAAGGCGGCCTGTGATGAGATGAGTGACGATATCACTGGCCAGTTATACGCGTTTGAACAAATGAGGGACCTGTATGAAAAATAAACGTAAGAGCAGGGAGGCCTTTGCGGAGCACAGCTTCTGGCAGTCTTATTCGGATATGATGGCAGCGTTACTTCTGCTTTTTATCCTGATTATTGCCATAACACTTTCTATTTATAAACAGAAGACTGATGATTTGGACCAGACGCGTCTGGAACTTGACCTTGCAAGGGCGGATTTGGAAGACTCCCAAAAAGAAATAGAAAAATCCAATAAGGAGTTGTCAGAGTCATTAGAAGAGCTGCAGCAGGCCTACGCACAGGCTGCGCTTACCCAGGAAGAGCTTGATAATGCTTACCTGGAGATTGAGAATGCCAGGGAAGAACTTACAACAACCAAAAAGGAGCTTCAGGATATTGTGGGAATCCGAACCGACATTATCGGCGCCCTGCAGTCTGCTTTTAACAATTCCAGTATGAAAGTAGATGCCCAGACAGGTTCCATCACCTTTTCCTCTGATGTGCTTTTCCGGTATAACAGCGCTACCCTTACCACAGACAGCAAGGAAACTTTACGGGAAATCATTCCCATGTATCTGGATGTGCTGCTGCAGGACCAGTTTAGGGGGTATATTGCAGAAATTATTATTGAAGGCCATACAGATACAGATGGAGGTTATCAAAGTAATATGGAGCTGTCTTATGCCCGTGCTAATGCAGTGGCGGATTTCTGCCTGGATAAAAGAAATGGACTTAGTGAAATGGAGATAGAACAGCTTCAAAAGCTCCTTACTGTCAATGGAAAGTCATGGAGCAATCCTGTCTATAAGACAGGCAGCTCTGAAAATAATGTGGATATGGCAGCTTCAAGACGTGTGGAAATTAAATTCCGGCTGAAAGAAGACGAAATGATTGAAAAGATTTCCGGTATTTTATCCCAGCAGACACCATAGCCTGAATAATTTTACAATAAACAGCCTGGAATCATCACTGATTTCAGGCTGTCTCATTGCAAAAATTATAATCGTTTTACAGGCAGCCAGATACCGCTTTCATAATCGGAACTTTGGGTATCTCCTTTAGAATACCATTCAATATTGATATGGAACGCTATATCATATTCCTGATTGCCGGGAAGCCATTCTTTAAAAATCCGGGTGTTAACGCTCTGAAGGGCTTCCGGCATAGGACCGGTGCACTTGAACTTGGCCCATTCACTGGCGGGAATTTCAAAGACAGTCATGCCTTCTGGCACTTTGCCTCCCTGGTATATGCCTGCAATATAATAACGGAACTGGTTTTTATTTGGTTCGTCTTCCACACAGACTCCATATTCTCCCACCATGCACTCTGCAATCGTCTGCCTGATGTCTTCATCTGCAGAATCGGATGAAAAACTGCGCTTGCAGTACTGCTCACAAAATTCGTTCCAGAATTTGGGGATTTCCTGATAAGAGCTGTCATAAGAAAATACCCTCTCAAATCCGATCATTTTCATTGCTTCCCTTTTTTCAACTGTAAAATTCATTTTGTTTCCTCCTTGTATTGAAATTTTGATTATTAAGGGCTGAAAAACTTTTATTTGATGGGGCTGTGCCCGGAGCTGCATGGGAGAGAGGCCGTGAAAACGGGAGAACGCTCTGGTAAAGCTCTCCGGCGTATCATACCCATATTTATATGCCAGGTCGATTATTTTCTCATTCCCTCCTTGTATCACATCAATCCCTGCCAGATACAGCCTGCGATTTCTTAAATATTCTCCAATGGAATATCCGGTGACAATTTTAAACCCTTTCTGAAAGTAGAAAGAGGATATATGTACCGCATCCGCCACCTCCGCTGCCCCTATATCTGCAAGAAGATTTTCTTCCATGTAATCAATTGCCTTCTTTAAACTTGCCAGCCAGTCCATTGTTCCCTCCTGTTTTTCATCCTTAATAACTTAAGGACAGTATATCCGATTTATATACAAAAATCCTGTCTTTTTTTGTTCTTAGTTGTTTAAGAGCTGTTCAAAAAATAACTTTTCATACGGCTTGTCTTTTTCTCCAACAGCGTCACTATTTAACAGTTATTATAACAGTTCTTTATCTGTAAATGATGCAACTTTGATGCAAAAATGATGCTTCTTTGATGGCGGATGGCTGTAAAATGGATTTAACGTTGGCTGGGTGTGCCATAAACACAAAAAGCAGTGGTAAGGGATACAAGGGAGGAAATTATATGAAGAAGGCAAAGAAAGACAGAAAAAGGGTAAGGGATGGCAGGGGAAAGAGAGCTGCAGAGGCCTTACTTGCAGCAATGATTGCGCTTATAGCGGCAGGCGCGGGAAGTATCTGTCTGGTGTGCCATTTGGTTCCTTCTGCATCAGAAACCTTCCGTTTTTTAACGCAAAAGGATGGGTATTACCAGATTTATACGGCAGATGACTATAATTACTTCTGGAAGCGGGCAGGAGAAGACCCGTTTATTAAAGGACGGCTGATGGAGGATATTTACCTTAATAATATTTCAGATTATGATAAATGGGCGACCTGTCCGCCAAAGAACAAAATAGAAAAGGTGGACAGCTTTTTTGGTGTTTTTGATGGCAATGGACATACCATTTATGGTCTTTACAGTATTTATGGTTATGGGATGGTGAAGGGAAACGCCGGGGAAATATATGACCTTTCCATCCAAAAATCCTATATCCGGGGAGACTCTGCTGTAGGAGGAATTTGTCAGGACAATTCCTTCCTTATCAGCGGTTGTATCTTTGGGGGGAAACTGGCAAGCGTTAGCAGGAACATAACAAATTATGATAAAATGGCAGGGATTTGTACGGTAAACTATGGAAAAATTGAAAAATGCGGATTCGAGGGCAGTATGGAGATTACTTCCGGGTGGCGTTTTGACGGATTGCGTGCAGGGATTTGTACGTCCAATTTCTATGAAGGCGATATCAGTCAGTGCTATAATCTTTCCTTTCTGGACCAGCAGAGTAGGGCGGAATTATGTTATGCGATTGCAGACCGAGGGGAGGAAAACTGTGTTGCAAGAAAAGATTCTGCATGGAAGGTTTCAAATGAAAGTCAGGTAACTCTTATTGAAGGGGAAGAGATTTTCTATTTTTCTGCTCTGATGGAAAAGGACCTTTATAAGCTGTACTGGCTAAAGGAACATTTACCAGAATGTTGTCAGCAGGTTTTCCGTCTTAAGGAAGAGCTTAAGGGAGAGCATGAGGCTGAAAACGGGAGTAATATTTGGTGGGGACGGAAATGGGAGGAAGAAAGCGAGCAAAGCGGAAAAGACAAAATAGTAATGGAGGCATTAAGCAACCCGGCAGCGGAAAGATTTGTAAAATCCGTTATGGATACCAAGGGAATGGATTGGTATAAGCTTACTGTGGAGGCTGCCGTGGAGCCGGCCGCTGATAAAGGCAATCTGTGGGAAGGGGCGTTTTGGACAGAAGATGGACAGCCGGCGGCAGTCTGGATTGGTGACGGGGAAGAACGGGTAAAGATAGCGCATTATCCTTATAAGTTCTGCAGCTTTGAACATGGCGCAGGGAAAACAGACTACGAAGAACTGTGGAAAATCTGTGAAACCATTCTTGGGGAAGATGAGTTTAAACATTATACTTATCAGGTGGATTATGAACAGGAGGCGCAAAAAGAAGACGGGTGTGTGGTTTTGTACCAGACAAACGGGGAAGAGCTGGGATTCTTTTTTGCCACAGATGATGGAATCGTTCAGGTACATTGCCCTGCACAAAAAGATAAAAAGGCGGACCGGAAAAAGGGAACAGCGATCCCAAAGGATATCACTGAAATTAAAAATGTGATTCGTGAAATGGCAAAATGGAGGGAGCAGAGGGGAAGCTACAGAACCTATACAGAAGAACAAAAGAGCAGGAAAGTAATAGAAGAAGTCATGCAGAATAAACTGATGGAAGGGACCTTTTATGAACTGTGGAATGAAGGACTGCCAAAGGATGGGATGGTATGGCAGGATGAAGCTGTGCAGCAAAGTATATATTCTGCCTGTGACTGCTATGACAAGGTGCCGTCTGTAGAAGACATTACAGGGATTAAACAGCTTTTGGTCCGCAATTCAGAGGGAGTTGGAACGTTTAAGGATTTAAGTAAGCTGCCCCATCTTTCCGAGCTGACAGTGGAGCAGTCAGGCGCTGGGGATATTTTTCTGGATATTACCAGCGATATGGTCCCAGAGCTCCAAACCCTTTTAGTGAAAGGCGTATCGGTGGGCTCAGGGGATTTTCTAAGACAGCTGCCGAAGCTCTCCACGCTGGGAATGATTAACTGTGGCGTTACAGATATTTCCTTTTTAGAAGAACTGCCGCAGCTTACAGAGATTTCCTTCTTTGAAAATGAGCTTACAGACCTATCTCCTATTGTGAACTGCAAGAAGCTGGAAGTATTGTCGCTGGCATATAACAACCTGACAGACATTACGCCCCTTACTTATCTGCCCGGATTAAAAGAAGTGGGACTTCAGGGAAATGGGCTTACGGACATTGAACCATTGGGGGAGATGGGCAGCCTTGAAAAGCTGAATTTAACCTCCAATCAGCTTAAAGATATTTCGCCCCTTGGAAAGCTGGGTGGTCTTAAGGTTCTTGGTCTTGCAAATAATGAAATACAGGATATCACGGCTCTTGAAGGAATGACCTGTTTGTATAACCTTGCACTGGATGCAAACCAAATCCGGGATATTGGCCCTTTGAAAAACATGACGGAACTGGAGTATTTAGGACTTAGCGGAAACCAGATAGAAGATTATACCCCTGTTAAAGGAATGGAAAAACTCTATTCCCTTAATGTGGCAGGCAATCCGGGACAGGATATTGGGAAACTGGTATTTCTGCCATGGGTTACTTTTGATGGCGGCTATCAGACAGAAGGAATGGCGCAGACATATCTGGACCAGTATTATCCTGGGGAGAATATTACGGCAAAAGGACTGGTAAAAGGGGATATTGACGGCGATGGCAGACTGGACATGGCAATTACCGGACTGGTGAACTGGTCAGAGGACTCCCAGTGGTCAGGAGAGCGGTTTATATATCCATTCATCAGCCGGCAGGACGGCTCCTTTATTCCTCTTACACCGCTGGAAACCCTGGGACCAGGGATGGGAGGCGTTTACGGGGACCCGTATCAGGGAACGATTATTACAGATGGAATGCTGGTAATTCAGGTTTATGGAGGAAGCAACTGGCGTTGGGGCAGCACAGATATTTATAAATATGAAGATGGCGAAATGCAGGAAAAGTGGAGAATAGGGATTAATCATTTTGTCTATAATTCCGGTATGGACATTACTGTGCAGGATTTGGAAAATGACAGCTGGAAGGTTTACCTTGCTATAGGGGGCTGGGAGGAGCATAAAGAAGTTTTGCTTTTTTCAGAGGAAACAGGAGAAATCAATCCATTGAAAGAAGAGATGAAGCAAAAAATAAAACAGTTTGGCAACAGGATAGGCAGGGATTTGCCGGAAGATGTTACCAGTGAGGCAAAACCGGCGCATGATGGCTGGTATGATTATTGCATTGTGGACTATCCTGTTAAACGGCAGCCCTCACAGGCGCTTGAGATGGCAGCGGAAGAATTTTTAGAAAGCGCCATGCTGCTTCCGGTTCCTTGTTATACTTCGGAGGAAATCAAAGAAACCTGTGAAAAGCTTGTAGGAGCCGAATTGCCGGAAAATTTTTATATTGGCTTACTGGAAGGCAGCCCGGCGCTTTTGTATTACCGGGACTGTTGGGAAGAAAACGGTGGCTTTGTCCATGAGATTGATGTGGAGGAACCAAATGAGGAAGGCACATTCTGGCAATTTAGCCATGCCATTTATTATTATGAGGATGAAGATGTTTTTGTGCAGCGGATGAAAGATTAGCTGTAAATGAACTGGTGTGTTTGTGCGGCTTTGCCTTGCCTGATGGAGAGTCAAAAGACTTTTATTTTAGCTGTTTATGCGCGGGAGGAGTATTTTATGTACATAAAGAGAAAACGCAGAAAATCTATTTTGTCAAAAGCTGTAGTAATTATCTTGTTTTTCACGTTTCTATTGATAGAAGGATTGTGCGGAAGTAAAAGTATATGGGCAAAGGAAAGCCGGATATATACACAAGGAAAAAAGCATATAGGATTAGGAAACGAAACTGGAAACAAAGGTTTAATAGATGACAGATTCCCTTTTCCTATAGAGGAAGGGGTTGAAAAAAGCAAAACACAGGCGCTTATAGGATATGAGCGGGCTTTAAAAGAGCAGATGGAGGAGAAGCTTGACCTTTGCAGAAGCAAGTGTGGGACTAAAGATAGCAGAAAAGTGCTGGATGAATATCAAAACGCCATAAGTGGCGCAGTGGAGGCGCAAAAGAGGCTGATGGACTATATGGAAGTGGGAAGAGAGGAAACTCTCTGGTATAGCGTGCAGATTTACCAGTGCGCTCTTGGAATGGACATGAGTGGGGAACTCTTTTATAGTCAGAATCAGACAAAAGAAGACGCGGCTCTTGCGCTTTGCAACCAGCTTGGCCTGCTTACCATGGAATTTTATGAACAGTTGGATGAAGAGGGAAGCCGTCTTGCAGGAATATGGCAGGAGAGCCGGGAGAGGTGGAAGGAAGCGTCTTGCAAGTGGCAGAAGTTTTCAGATAACAGAGAAAGCGGAGGCTGTGGGAGCAGAATAGAGGAGGAGGCAGGCTATGAGATGCAAATCAGGAGATGGATAAACCAGTTTTACTATCAGCAGCTACAGTTGATTATGGAAGAAGGCAATTTCCCGGCAGTTTTGCAGGCATAACAGATTTTTGGTTATTATTACCGCTGACGCCTGGAGGAAGATGTGCTATGATGGAAACCAGGTTAAATTTATAACAAAGAGGTTTATGAGGAAAACTTTATGTATACAGAATTTTCTATTGAGGATGAGACAAAAAAGGAGAGACAAAAGCTTTTTAAGGCTGGCAGGTTTGTTTTGTGGGCGCTTATGATAGGAATATCAATTTTTCTTGCATCCCAGTCTTTAGTGATTACCGGATAAGAGCCTTTGGGGAGGCAAATTTATTTGTGGTTTCCTATGAAATATGATATGATATCTTAATAACGGAAAAATATGGCTGCTTTCTGTTCAGGAGGTAAGCAGGAATAAATTTTGACTAGGAGGAATTATCACAATGGAGAATGCTCTTTCCAGAGAAGAAGCGTTTACACTATTAAAAAAATATAATAAGGAGACCTTTCACATTCAGCATGCGCTGACAGTAGAGGGCGTTATGCGGTGGTTTGCAGGTACCCTTGGATATGAGAAAGAGGCTGACTATTGGGCAAATGTGGGACTTTTGCATGATATTGATTTTGAGCAGTACCCAGAGCAGCACTGCAAGAAGGCGCCGGAGCTTTTGAGAGAAGGAGGAGCCACAGAGGATATGATTCATTCTATCTGTTCCCATGGCTATGGGCTGTGCAGCGATATAGAGCCGGAGCATGAGATGGAAAAGGTGCTTTTTGCAGTGGACGAGCTGACAGGGCTTATCGGTGCGGCAGCTTTGATGCGGCCTTCTAAAAGTGTTATGGATATGGAAGTATCCAGTGTGAAAAAAAAGTTTAAGGATAAAAGGTTTGCGGCAGGATGTTCCCGTGATGTGATTACAGAAGGCGCACAGCGGCTTGGGTGGGAGCTGAATGATTTATTTGAAAAGACGATTCTCGCCATGCGCTTTTGTGAAAGCAGTATTTTTGAAGAGATGGAACAGATTGGAAACCGGTAATTAAATAAAAAAGAGATTTAGGGTAGGAAAGATATTCCTGCCCTTATTGTGATTAATAAAACCAGAAAGTATTTTTCAAACACGTTCTAGGAAGCAGGAAAGAGCAGCTTCGAAATTGGAAGAGGAGAATGGGTATGGCATCATTTGTAACATTTAGGGATGTAAGCAAGGTTTATCAGACAGGGGAAGTTAAGATTCAGGCCCTTCATGATGTAAATTTTGAAATAGAAAAGGGGGAGTTTTGTGTAATTGTAGGAGCTTCCGGCGCAGGAAAAACAACGATACTTAATATTTTAGGAGGGATGGATACACTCACAGAGGGAACTGTGATCTTGGATGAACAGGAAATTTCAAAGCTGAAAAAGAAGCAGTTAACCGCTTACCGCAGATATGATGTGGGATTTGTGTTTCAGTTTTATAATCTGGTCCAGAACCTGACAGCGCTGGAAAATGTGGAGCTGGCTTCTCAAATTTGTAAGGACCCCATGGACGCTGCCTATGTGTTAAAAGAAGTGGGACTGGAAAACAGGATGGGAAATTTCCCGGCCCAGCTATCTGGCGGAGAACAGCAGCGTGTGGCAATTGCAAGAGCGCTGGCCAAAAACCCAAAAATTCTTTTGTGTGATGAACCTACAGGCGCCCTGGATTATAATACGGGAAAAGCGGTTTTAAAGCTCTTACAGGATACTTGCAGGAAAAATAAAATGACGGTGGTGGTTATTACCCATAATCAGGCAATTACAGCTATGGCAGATAGGGTAATTACTGTAAAAAGCGGCACCATAAAGAGTATGGTGATGAATGAGCAGATTGTAGACGTGGAAGAGATTGAGTGGTAGGCAAAATGATAAAGACAACCTTACGTGAAATAAAGCAAAGCTTTGGACGATACATGGCAATTTTAGCGATTATTGCGCTGGGAGTGGGTTTTTTTGCAGGATTGAAAATTACAAAACCTGTGATGATAGATATGGCAGATAACTACTGGAGGGATAAACAGCTGTATGATTTTCGCCTGCTTTCCACTATGGGATTTGAAAAGGAGAATGTGGACGCTTTTGCCGCACAAAAGGATGTACGGGCGGCGGAAGGAGCGGTTTCGGCAGATATTCTTTATATGGATGGAAGTGAAAATGAAAATGTTATGAAGGTTCATTCCCTGCCGGAGCAGATAAATGGAGTAACCCTTATTTCGGGTAGAATGCCGGAAAAGGGTAATGAATGCGTTGTGGATTCTAATCTTTATACAGCAGAGCAGATAGGGGAGAGGATTAGTCTTTCTGCCAATAATGAAAAGGAAGATGCAGAATTGTTCGCTTATAAGGAATATACGGTGGTGGGACTTGTCCGGTCATCCTATTACGCCAACTTTGAGAGAGGCAATACATCCATTGGCGTTGGAAGAATCAGCGGGTTTATGTATATTCCCATGGATGGTTTTGAGTGTGACTATTATACAGAAGTGTTTATAAAATTCGAACAGGACAAGCTTATATATAGTGATGAATACCAGTCCTATATTGATGAGCGGAAGGCCTGGTGGAAGGATATCTGCAAAGAGCAGGCGCTTAGCCGGTATCAGAGGATTGTGGATGAGGCGGAAAAAGAGCTGACTGATGCAAGGCAGGAGCTTGACAGTCAGGAAGCGGAAGCAAAGGAGAAGCTTTATGATGCTCAAAAAGAACTGGAAGATGGGGAAAAGGAGCTGAAAGAAGGTCGTGAAGCGCTGGAAAAGGCGAAGCAGGAGCTTTACGATGCCCAAAAAGAACTGGATAACCAGAGTAAACTGTTGGATGAAAAGGAAGAAGAGCTAAATAGTCAGATGGCATTACTAAATGGAGCAAATGGAGATTATCTGGCAGCAGGCATGGACGGGTCCATGGCAGGTTATCCTATGGCAGGCATGGGAGCAGAGTTTGCATATGGGCACAATGGAGAGTCGCAAGAAGCCCAGATGGCGGCGCTTGCCGCACAGCTGGAAGCGGCCCAGGCAGAAATTTCTGATGCCAGAGCCCGGATTGCGTCAGCCAAAGAGCAGATAAAAGAAGGGGAAGAGGAAATAAAGGAAAAGGAAGCAGAGCTTGCAGACGGTGAGAGGGAAGCGGCAAAAGGATGGCAGGAATATGAGGAGGCGAAGGCGGAGTTTGAGGAAGAAATAAAAGACGCAGAGAAGAAGCTTGACGATGCACAGGCAGAGCTTGATGATTTGGAAGAGCCGGATTCCTACGTGCTTGGGAGAGATGCTAATGTAGGATATGTGTGTTTTGAAAATGATTCTTCAATTATTGATGATATTGTCAATGTGATTTCCCTGTTTTTCTTTCTGGTGGCGGCATTGGTGTGTATGACTACAATGAACCGGATGGTGGAAGAGCAGCGGACACAGATTGGAGTATTGAAGGCTCTGGGATATGGCGAAGGCGTTATTATGTCCAAGTATCTTTTCTATTCAGGAAGCGCTGCCATTATGGGCGCTGTGGCAGGATTTTTTGGCTGTACCCGTCTGTTTCCATGGGTTATCTGGGAAGCGTATAAGATTATGTACGATATGTCTTCGGTTAAGTTTTTGTTTGACCCATGGCTGGCGGCAATTTCTCTTCTGGTTGCGCTGCTGTGTTCTATGGGAGCTACCTGGTTTACATGTAAAAATGAGCTTATGGAAGCCGCTGCCAGTCTGATGCGCCCCAAAGCGCCGGAGGCAGGAAAAAGGGTACTGTTTGAGAGAATACCTTTTCTATGGAAAAGACTGAAATTCCTTCATAAAGTATCCCTGCGGAATATTTTCCGGTACAAAAGGCGGTTTTTTATGATGGTGGCAGGTATCAGCGGGTGCATGGCGCTTCTGGTAACCGGATTTGGAGTCAGGGATTCTGTTTCCGGTGTGGCAGACCAGCAGTTTGAGGAAATCCAGGTATTTGATATGAGTATAATGTTAAAGGATGTAAAGGGCAGAGATGGCAGGTTTGCAGAACTTGCAAAAGAGCAGGCGGAAAGTTTTGCTTTCTTTTGTGAGGAGTCTGCAGAGCTGGTATTTAACGGGGAGGTTAAGGCGATAAATCTTGTGGCGCCGGAAGAAGAGTCTGTGGAGGATTTCCTTAAATTCCGCAAAGCTTCAGGGGAAGCGCTTTCACTGCCTAAGTCCGGCAGTGCGATTATTTCCCACAAGCTTAGTGAAAATTATGGGATTTCCGAGGGAGATATGATAACGCTCCGTGATGAAGAAATGAGGGAGATTGAAGTAACGGTCTCTGGTATTTTTGTAAATTATGTGTATAACTACATTTATATTAATGCAGACACATATTCTGGTTTTTCCGGTAATGCACCTTTATGTAAAACCGCTTATATGAACTTAAAGGAAGGAGTGGATGTCCATCAGGCTTCGGCAGCGTTTATGAAGCTGGGGGATGTTTCCTCTGTAACAGTAAATGAAGATACAAAAGAGCGTTTTACAAGTATGATGGCAAGCCTTGATTATGTGGTAATTCTGATTATTTTGTGTGCGGCTTTCCTAGCCTTTATAGTGCTTTATAATCTGACCAATATTAATATCACAGAGCGGATTAGAGAAATTGCTACTTTAAAGGTACTTGGTTTTTTCAAAAGGGAAACAGCATCTTATGTTTTCAGGGAAAACCTGATACTCACAGGCATAGGAATTGGGGTGGGAATGCTGCTGGGACATTATTTCCACCAGTTTGTAATGAGTCAGGTTAATATTGACATGATTGCATTTGATGTGCATGTACGGCCAATAAGTTATCTTTACAGTATTTTACTCACAGCGCTGTTTGCCTGTGTGGTGAATATGGTGATGTCAGTGAAGCTGGATAAGATTAATATGGCTGAATCACTGAAATCGGTAGATTAACATTTTTATAAAATCACTTCCATTCCTACTTTCTGGGGCCTTAATCCGCATGCCTCATAGAATTTCATGGCAGGCTCATTCAGGCTCCACACATTTAGTGTCACATTATAGCAGCCCTGCTTTTTGGCAAAATCAAGTACGGCTTCATAGAGACTTTTGCCAATATGCAGCCCCCGCAGATTTTCATCCACACATAAATCGTCAATATACAAAGTTTTGATGTCAGTTAAAATATTGTTGTTTAAATGCTGCTGGAAAATGCAAAAGGCGTAGCCTGCCACATTGCCGTTTTCATCAATGGCAGTAAAAATGGGGCTGTTGTCATCATGAATGATTGCACGCAGCTGGTCATCCGTATATTTCTTAGCCCCATATTTAAATAAATCCGGCCGCCCCTTGTGATGCACCAGGCAAACCTGTTTAAGAAGCTGGTTAATTCCTTCCATATCCTGTTCTTTTGCGCGTCTGATTTCCATTTTTATATCCATTCCTTTCGCTTTGCTCAAGACACAAAACAACATAAAAATGTTGGCAGCCCTGAGTTTCTTTTTATATTGTTGTCATAGAGATATTGGACGCCATTTATCAAAAAGGCGCCACAAAAACAAGAAATGAAAAGAACGCCAAGAGCGTACAAAAACGTAGTGTTTATACGGATTCCCGGCGTTTTTTTATTTATCAACCGAACTAAAATCAGCTTGTATGGGAGAGAAAAATTCTACTGTTTTTATTATTGTTTGGTTTTTATTTTACCTTTTTTAATATAAAATGTCCAAGAAGTTCATCAAGTATATTAGCCTGCGCAGATAACTCTTCGCCTGTGGCGGCGGATTCTTCTGCTGTTGCCGCATTGCTTTGGACAACTTCTGAAATCTGGATAATGCCTGTCTCTGCATGGTGCATTGCATCTGACTGGTTATCTACCATATCTTTCAGGTTTTTGGAGAAATCAGCTATTTGCTGGATACCATCCACTACAGTTTCAATTGCGCTTGCCGCATGTTCCGCTGCCCGGTTTCCTTCGGATACTTCTCTGATAGAGCCTTCGATTAATTCTCTGGTATCAACGGCTGCTTTGGCGCTTTGACCTGCTAATTCACGGATTTGGTCTGCTACAACGGCAAACCCGCGTCCCGACTCACCAGCTCTGGCTGCCTCAATGGAAGCATTCAGGGACAGGAGATTGGTCTGACTGGCAATGGATTCAATTTCAGAAATAATATTTCCAATCTTTGAGGAGGCATTGCTGATTCGTTCCATGGCTGTCATCATGGTACTCATTTCCCTACGGCTATTGTCTGCTTCATTGGCATACTGCTGTGCTTTTATGTAAGATTCGCCTGCGCTTTGTGCGCTTTGCTCCATGGTTGAAGTAATATCGGAAATTGTTGAGGTAAGTTCCTGTACCACATTCGCCTGCTCTGTTGCTCCTTCTGCAAGGTTTTGGGACGCATCTGCCAGGGATTCAGAGCCAACAGATACCTGATTAGATACTTCCTTAATGGATAATAATGTTTCTGTCATCTGGTCACGCAGTCCCCGCATGGACGAATATAATTTTTTAAAATCACCAGTGTATTTGCTCTCTGCCTTGGATTTGACTGCATAATTGCCTCCTGCCATTTCTCCCAGGACATAATCAATATCCAGAATAATTGAATTTAGGGTATCGGCCATCTCCGAAGCGTCTGCTACCATAATTTCCACTTCGTCCCCGGTTTCTATTTGTGGGAAGGGAGACGAAAGGTCTCCGGTTGCAAAGGTCTTAAGTCGTTTTCCAAGCTGGGCAAGAGGAACTGAAATGCCCTTTGCAATCTTTCTTCCTATTTTGATAGAGGAGGCCATTGCGGCAATCACTCCGACTGCAAGAGCGGCAACCAGAATCCAGCTTAAAACTACAAGGGTGTTAGAGAGGTCGTTCCCTTCGTTTACCTTTACGTTTAAGAGATTCTCCATTTTACTGTAAATACTGTTGTATGCAACGCTTAACTCATTCATGGCCATTTCCTGCGCCTGTTTGCAAAGCTCTCTGTCTGTGGTTGCCCCAAGGTCCATAATTTTGGCGTCCAGTGTCCAGTAATCATTCAGCTCCGCAATAATTTCATCATAAGTTTTTCTTCCATCTGTAGATACTATGGAACTTTCAACTGCTTTCAAGCTTTTTTCAAAAATAATTTTTGTATCTTCATGCTGTTTAACAACAGTGTCAATTGCACTTTTGTCATCATAACCGATGGCTGCCCGGAGTGATGAGCGGATATCTGCAAATTCAAACATTGCCTTTCCTATATCTCCCTGTGCAAAACCAAAATTATGCAATGCGTATGAATATCTATTGGATACTACAATAAGCGCAATCAGTCCCAATATGGTTCCGATTGCGGCAATTGACGCAACTCGAAAAAATGATTTGATAAGCTTCCCTTCAATGTTCTCCCGTTTGTTCATTAAAAAACTCTCCTCTCTACTAAAAACCCTTTCTATTAGGAGCATAAACAATATGCACACATAATAATAGTACTAATTATGATTATATCTAATTTTATAAAATATTCAATACTTAAATTTGCCCTTTGGATGAAATAACGGTTTTGAAACTGAATTTTTGGGTCATACCAAATATTTCTTGACTTAATGAACAAAAAAACGTACAATCCATATTAAAAAAGTCGGGATTAAAGAGAGGAATACATTGTGAAGGTATCTACGAAAGGCAGGTATGCGCTGCGCCTGATGCTGGAACTGGCAGTTGGGGATACAGGAAAACCGGTGAGCTTAAAAGATATTGCAGGCAGGCAGCAGATTTCGGAAAAATATCTTGAACAGATTATTTCTGTGCTAAATAAGGCGGGGTTTGTGAAAAGCGTGAGAGGCTCCCAGGGAGGATATTTGCTTACAAATCCGCCTTCCTGGTATACAGTGGGTATGATACTTAGACTGACTGAAGGGAATCTTTCGCCAGTTAGCTGTGTAGGCGATAAAGAGATGGTCTGCGGGCGGAAGAAGGATTGTGTGACGGTAATAATCTGGGAAAAGATAAACAGTGCAATTCATCAGGTGGTCGATAATATTACGTTAGCCGACCTGGTGGTCTGGCATAACGAAAAAAGTACAAAAAACTAATTTTACAAAAAACTTATAAAATCTCTTTAAAACTTTTATAATGGTTTAATGGAGCATACTTGTATTTTTCAGCTTTTTCGTGTATGCTTAAAAGAACTAATGGAAAAATATTTTATTGTGTAAAACTTAAAGAGGCTTCGAATGGATGAATCATTAATACTGCCGCCGGCATTTGAAGGTGTGAGGGATGAACTGACAGGGCTCTATAACCGCCGTGGATTTTATAAATATACGGAAGTGTTAATAGAACAATATCCACAAACATCTTTTTGTCTGGCATACTGGAATATCAGAAGATTTAAGATTGTTAATAATCTGTTTGGATGGCAGGCAGGAGACAATATATTAATTCAGCTTGCAAATGCCATGAAGGGGGCGCTTTCTGATGAAAATGCCACATTGGGCCGGGTAGAAAGAGATAACTTTATCTGCTGTGTGCCGATTGAGATAATATCCCAGGAAAAATGGACAAAGATGACAGATTTAAGTTATTTTGTGGGTGAGGTGGAATATCATTTTTCCTGTTGTTACGGGCTGTATCAGATCACTGAAAAAAGCATGTCAGTCAGTGAGATGGAAGATAAGGCCCGCATTGCCATGGAAACGATTAAGGACAATTATATGTGTTCCTGTGCCTGGTTTCAAGACAGTATGTGGAACACTATTCTGGAAGAACAAAAACTTAGCAATGATTTCAGAAGTGCAATATCAAACAAACAATTTAAAATATACTATCAGCCTGTTTGCAGGGCACAGGATGGCACGGTGGAGGCTGCAGAAGCTCTGGTCCGCTGGGAACATCCTACACGGGGGCTGATACCGCCTGGCATATTTGTTCCGATGTTTGAAGACAACGGATTTATCAGTATATTGGACAGGTATGTGTGGAATGAGGTATGTCGGATGTTAAAGGACAGGCTGGATAAAGGACTTAAAGTGGTGCCTGTTTCTATTAATGTCTCAAGAGTGGAATTTTATAAGACAAATCTTTGTGAAGAAATCAGGGATATTGTTGCTTCTTATGATGTTCCTGCAAATCTGATTAAAATTGAAATTACGGAAACTGCATATGCAGAAAATCCCAAACAGATGCAGGAAGCAGTTAGCAAATTTCATGAGTATGGATTTGTTGTGCTGATGGATGATTTTGGAAGCGGGTATTCTTCTTTAAGTACGCTCAAAGATGTACCGATAGACATTCTTAAAGTGGATATGAAATTTCTGCATGGATTCGAAACCAGTCATAAATCGGCAATTATTCTGGAAGCTGTTATCCGTATGGCTAAATGGATGAATTTAAAGGTAGTGGCAGAAGGGGTGGAAGCTAAAAAGGAGTGGGATTATTTAAAAAGCGTGGAGTGCGACATGCTTCAGGGATATTATTTTTACCGTCCCATGCCTATGGAGGCTTTTGGAGAACTGCTTGACTGGATGGAGGGCGGCAAAGGAGCTTCTTACCAGAAGAAGGACAAAAAATATGAGAATGTGGCGCCGGATGAGTTCCGGCTGGGCAATTTTCAGGCAGATACCCTGTTTTATGGGATGCTGGGAGGCATGGGGGTTTTTGAACTGGCAGGTAATGAGCTTGAAATCATACAGGTAAATAAGGGCTTCTATGAAGTGATTTATAACACCACAAAAGAGCTGGATGATGAAGCAAAGGTTTTAAACAAGAAAATAGAAGAGCCGGATATGTTTGTTCTGGTAGAAAAGTGCAGACGGGCAATGGAGAGCCGTCAGATGCAGCAAGTGCAGATTCATTACCGTCGCAGGGACAACGTGTATATCTGGCTGAAAATGAAAATCCGCTATATTGGGAGCCAGGGGAAACGGTCCCTTTTTTACTTTGCCGTGGACAACATTGATGAGGAGAAAAAGAGAGAAGAGGAAGGGTATTTCCTGAACTACAGTACAGCGATTATGCGGTTTTTTGATAAAGTGTACCGCCTAGATTATGAAACAGGGATGGGGGAGGTTCTCCATACAAAAGGGGCAGATAACATGCAGCTGCGCGAAAGAGTTTATTTTAAGGACTTTTTTACCAGATTTGCAGCTGATATTGAATGGATAGACGGCGGCCTGACAGGTTCCATCATTGAAAATAAAGCGCTTTTGGACAGGGAACTTGAAAAAAGCGTAAGCGGCAGCCTTAATATATGCTATAAAGCAACAGGGATGGCGGAAGGAAAAAGGGTGGCGGAGATTGTATCGGCGCTTTTATTCCGGGTTAAAATGCCAGATGAAAAAGAAGAATATCTTTGCTGTATAAAGAAAATAGCGGAACATGATATTGCAGAATAATGGGGAAACGTGTATAATACAGATATTTGTAAAGAATATAAAATCAGAATACTCCCGGAGGCCGGCCGAATGTATGAAAGGCTGGTTTCCGGGGGTAGTCTATAGTGGAAAGAGGTAGGATATGGTACAGTCAAGAACGCATACATGCGGCCAGCTTAGGATAAGCAATGTGGGAGAAAAGGTTACGATTACCGGCTGGTATGATAATATGAGGAAAGTCAGTAAAAATCTTGGGTTTTTAATTCTCCGTGACTTCTATGGGGTAACACAGGTGGTTGTGGAGACAGAAGAAATGATGGCAAGGCTTTCGGGGGTTAATAATGAATCAACTTTGTCTGTCACTGGAACTGTCAGGGAGCGTTTAAGCAAAAATACGCAGATACCTACTGGTGAAATCGAAGTGGTGCCAGAGGAAATTACGGTTCTTGGCAGATGTATTTATAATGAGCTGCCTTTTGAGGTAAACCGTTCCAGGGAAGCGGATGAAGCAGTGCGGCTGAAATACCGTTATCTGGATTTAAGAAGACCGGCAGTAAAGGATAAAATTGTGCT
>CAMUHA010000038.1 GCA_947088515.1 uncultured bacterium | reverse complement strand
TTGTGTGTATTTGAAATTTAAACATGAAAAACGGTATGTTTTTCAGCGGCCTCCTCTTTAAAGTCGTCTGGTTATTAATTGTTTTTTGTTTCTTCATAAGATAAAATCATTCTTGCAAGGGCGTCTGCATACACCTGCCTTCCTTCTGCAGTCAGATGCACCCCATCCTCCAGATACCTCTCAGCTGAATAGCCATCAATGCCCAGGTCCTGATAAGCATTTAAAAACAATGTCTGGTATTCATTCGATACATATTCGCAGATTCCTTTATAGTCAAATAATGTGCCGTATCCATTGTTAATACTGTTGCCATCCCCAATCATCCAGCTGCCATTGTAAAACTGCGCATAATTGGGCGCACATAATATGATAGTGGCATCCGGCGCAATCGTTCTTAAATTGGTTACTGCAAACCGCAGCGCTCCTGCATAGGTTCTTAAGTTAAAAATTTCCCCGCTCTCACTGTCTAACGGCGCCGCACTCAAAAAATCATTCATTCCGTATTCTACAATAAAATAATCCGTATTTGAAAAGTCAACATTGGGATTATCCAGAATTTCCTTGGTAACTTTCCCTGCAAAAATATCTGTAGGAATATTCCCCATCATTGCATTCACCACACCTGCCAGGCTGGTAGACGTCCAGTTATCAAACCCTGACTGTTCATCATATTCAATTGTGGCACGGGTACCGCCAATTGCCAGATTATACACATCCGCTTCGCACTGGACAGCAGTCAGATACGGAATGCCTGTGCCATCCCTGCTGGTATCGAAAATGCTGTCCCCCAAAAATACAAGCTGCAAATCCTTCCCCTGGGGCTCCCTCTGGTCTTCCTCCGTAACTACCTGTTCCGGCTCATTTACAACCACCTGTGTGCCATCCGCTAATACCAGCGGCGCCGCTGAAGGCGCCGGCGTTGGCACCGTTGTGGGCTGCGCCGCCTCCTGTGTCTGGGGCGTTGGCGTTGCGCTCCCATCCTGCACCGCCTCTGCCATAGGAGGCGTTACTGTCTCTTCCTTTTCCAGCACTTCGCCTGTTTCTGTGATAACTATATTTTCAGACATGATATCTCCGCCTGATTCCTTTTCTACCTTTCTGCCACATCCTCCAAGCAAAATCACAGCAAAGACAATGCCTGCCAGTCCCCCTATTTTCCTGTAATGATTTAATTTTTTCATATCCTGCACTCCTCCATCCTTATACCCGCGTATATCGCAAGCTGTGCTTACGATACTTCCCATGCAGATAAATTATTACATGTAAAGAATAACACATTTTTCCATTAATGCCATACCCACGGGCACATTTTAAGATTTATTTCGTCAACCTTAAAAAATTCTTAATAACTTATCTGGAAGGAACTTCCAAACCTGTACCCGATAATAGTTTATTCAGTTTTTTGCATTATATTCCAAACTCATCCTTTTTAAGGCATTGCAAAAGACGTTTTTCTCATATATACTTGATTACATAAATTTTATGATTTTGCTGTAAAATGAAAGATTGATAAGGAGCTCTGCCATGCAGAAAAGTAAAACGCTCTCTGTAATTATCCCTTCCTATAATGAACAGGATAATATTCAAAGAACATTCCATACCATCAGAGAAATACTGTCCAACGGGCATATTCCCTTTGAAATCATTTTTGTGGACGACGGCTCTCAAGATGACACTTTTAATATAATAAAAGAACTATCCACCCAATGCCCGGAAGTAAAAGGGATTTCCTTTTCCCGGAATTTCGGCAAGGAATCTGCTATTTTTGCAGGCCTGGAATCTGCCGGCGGCGCCTGTTGTGTGATTATGGACTGTGACTTGCAGCATCCTCCTGATATACTGCCCGAAATGTACCGTCTCTGGCAGGAAGGTTATGAAATTGTGGAAGGCATTAAGGCTTCCCGCGGCAGGGAAAATCCTGCCCATACCCTTTTTGCAAGGCTTTTTTACCGGCTTATCAGTAATGCCACCGGCTTTGACATGTCCAAAGCCTCTGACTTTAAACTGCTTGACCGCAAAGCTGTGGATGCCCTCCTTTCAATGCCGGAACGCGCCCCCTTTTTCCGGGCTTTGTCCTCATGGATTGGCTTTCGGTCCATCTCCCTGCCTTTTGAAGTGCAGGAGCGGACATACGGCGCTTCAAAATGGTCCTTTGGAAGCCTTACCAGATATGCTATCCGCAATATTACTTCCTTTTCCGGCATCCCTATGCAGTTTGTTACCCTGATGGGATGGCTGATGCTTTTTGCCTCCTTTGCTCTTGGCATCCAGTCCCTTTATAAATACTTTTCCGGGACAGCGCTTGAAGGCTTTACTACCGTTATTCTTTTGCAGCTTATAATTGGCAGCGTGCTTATGATAAGTCTTGGCATTATTGGACACTATATTTCAAGAATCTATGATGAAATAAAGGCCCGTCCCAGATACCTTGTTGCCAAAAAGTGCGGCTTTTAAACCGCACTTTTTGACAGCTGCATATCTTATTTTTATGAACCCAATTATTCCTCCTTTAGCATATCTTCCACCAGTTTGTTGAAATTCTCTAACCCCATAACCTTCACGCTTTTAGAATGCAGCTGACTGCGGATGCCTGCGTTTATAGACTCTGTCTCAAGGTCCGACACCAGCTTTGCACTAAAATCTTTTACGGCTCTGTCAGTTAAAATCACCTGCCCGTCAACCACAGGAAAAATACTCTGCGCTCCCCAGCCAAATCCTTCTTCATTTAAAAATAATATAACCTCCATCCCCTCTTCCATTGCATACCCATCCGGCCGCCGGATATAGTCTGATGTTATACCGCCCATTTCAAAGTAAGTAAAATACCCTTCTTCCGGCTCTCCCTTTAACACATGTATTGTCACTAGCGTTATGGGCGTTACCGGATAACTTACTGTGTCAGCTGCCTCTTCAAAATCTTCAGTTAAAGAAACTGCTGCCCCATACATATATGTGTCCCCCACATTTTCTACTCTGGCATACAAAATACTGTGCGCCTTGTCTGTCAGTTCCTGCATGGTAAGGTCAGGATACAGCGCTGTGCTCTCAAGGATGGGGCGTTCTCTTTTTGCCAAATGATTTCCAAAAGCGTTTCCGGCAATAATAACCGCCGCAAATACACATCCTACCGTTAACATAAAAGTTGATTTCCGCATTTAATTCTCCTCCTGTCCCTATGCGCCCTGCTGGTCGTTAACATGATATAGCCTTTACTCTTTCCACTATAACACACCGTTTCTTACTATATCAACCTTATTTCCTGTGGTTGTGTCTGTGCTATAATAAATACAGTCAGATGCCGGTTAACACATGTGGGCATCCGCATAAAGTACGCACTTTCTGTCAAGAAAAATATTAACAACAGCTGTATCCTGTAATTAACATTAGAAAGAGGTGTTTTCACAGCTTTCTAAGTATGGGAAAGTAAAATTTATATCCAGGCAAAGCCTGTGGTATGTGGAGGTATCGGCATGGATAACACAAACCTGATTTTTTGTTCCCTTGCGGTAATTGAGGAAAATATACATGAAAAACTGACTGTGGAGAGCCTTGCAGCCAGCATCCATTTATCCAAGTTTCATTACCAGCGTATGTTCCGCGAAGCAGTGGGGGACAGTGTCATGAGGTATGTAACCAGACGCAAGCTATCCTTAGCAGCCGAAGATCTGGCAAAAACAGACGCCAGTATTCTTAATATTGCGCTGAAATACGGCTATGACTCCCACGAAGGCTTTACCCGCAGCTTCCGGTCCCATATGGGTGTATCCCCAAAGGAATACCGGAAGTATCATCTGTCAATTAATTCCCCACAAACAAAGAAGGAGAGAAATACTATGTTTTATTCAAAGACCACTGATGAAATCATCCAAAATCTAAACAACATGATTGTACAAATCAAAGAAACTGCAGCATATACAAGACAAAACAAAGAGACTAACGCCAGGGACGCTGCAGCATTTTATTCCGGGTTCTGGGAGGCTATTGCCGCTAATACAGATACCCTGGCGGATGAGCTGACCATGGTTTTAAGCCGCGTTACTGATATCACCCAATGTAAAGATGGAATATCCGCACGCTTCCTGATTGTAAAAGCCATTGAGGATACTGCATTTAAAGCCAACATCATGGCTTTCCAGATAAGACTTTTTTTGGCAAGGGCAAAACCAGAGCACCGCACCGCGTATGAGCCGTTATGTGTCAAATATGTTGACCTGGCCAGGAATGTTCAAATAAAAGTCGGTAAAATTGTGGATTTTTTCAACGAACTATCCGCACTTATCTTTCAGGATATGCGTAAGAATGGAACCCGGAAACTACAAGATGCCATAGCTGCAGGAAACATGGCTGTCAGAAAGCTTTCGGAGGATGCCACATTATTCTATGGCTATATTGCTGATGAAATAGACGAAATCACGAAAGAACTTGCTTCTCTTTCGCTTGAAGATGTCTGTATATCTGTTTTGGAGGATTATCTGTTCCGGCTGGATATCATCGCTTCGGCTGCAGAATTGGATATGCTGCGTATGCCCTCCCATAAGCCGCTGCTTGACGGCATCCCAGCCTTTAAAAAGCAACTGGAAGATGCGGTTTCGTTTTTCCAGAATCTTTCAGAGGATGTGATTGGGAAAAAGGCAGGAGCAGACAAGGAAGTACCTCTAAAGCGCACCGCTGGTAAAAAGTACAGTGACCTGGCCTTTCAAAATAAAATTCTGCTCTTTTACCTCAAAGGGGAAATCCAAAAGCTTGGAGAAATACTAAACCCGGAACAAAAAGCCGGATTTGAGGATATCTGCAAAGAGTTAAATCTGACAGCCCAGCTAGCCTGCCATGCCACAGATGAGACTTCTCCCGATGAAATTACCAAAATCCTCCAACAGGTATATCAAAAGATGATGGCTGCCGCAGACTCTCTTGGCATATATGGAGCCCCCATCCAGTTCATAGGAGAAGAAATCCTGCACCTGGCAAATCATTTTTAATAGTCTGCACTTTAAATGGTTCCTATAGTAAACAGCAGGTATATTTGCCGTTTACTATAAGGAACCTGAAAATCCCAAAAGCAGAGCATTATAACCGGACTATTTAGCATCCTTCCACGTAAGAAACCACTCTGCAAATTTCCCCAGTCCATCCTCTATAGATGTGGCAGGCTTAAACCCAAAATCCCGGATTAAATCCTGTACATCTGCATAAGTTTCATACACGTCTCCCGGCTGCATGGGCAGATATTCTTTTTGCGCCTCTCTGCCCAGACATTTTTCAAGAGTTCCAATAAAATCCATTAATTTTACAGGCTGGTTATTTCCTATATTATAAATTTTATAGGATGCGCCATTTTCATCCGGCTTCGGCGGATTGCAGAGAATGTTCTCCACTCCCTCTATAATATCGTCAATATAGGTAAAATCGCGCATCATATCGCCATTGTTATAAACCTGAATCGGTTCCCCGGCCATAATCTTTTTTGCAAATTTAAAGTATGCCATGTCCGGTCTTCCCATGGGTCCATATACAGTAAAAAACCGAAGTCCCGTCAGCGGAATCTGGTAAAGCTTACTGTAAGAATACGCCATCAGTTCATTTGATTTCTTTGTGGCGGCGTAAAGACTGACCGGCTTATCCACCTGATCCTGAGTGGAAAAAGGCACCTTTTTGTTCCCTCCATATACAGAACTGGAGGAGGCAAAAACAAGATGCTCCACCGGGTAATTACGACATGCCTCCAGAATATTGAAAAAGCCAACTATATTAGACTGGATATAAGCGTCCGGATTATCAATACTGTAACGCACTCCCGCCTGCGCCGCTAAGTTTACCACTATCTGGGGAGAAAATTCTTTAAACGCATTCTGCACCGCCTCTTTCTCTGCCAAATCCGCCTTTACAAAACGGAATCCAGGATATTCATTTAGAAGAGACAATCTTGCTTCCTTTAGTGACACTTCATAATAATCATTCAAATTGTCAATGCCCATCACCAATGCTCCTTTTTCCAAAAGGGCTTTGGCCAGGTAATAACCAATAAATCCTGCGCTGCCGGTAATCAGACAGCGTTTTCCCGGATTAAATGCTTTCATAAATTTACCTCTGCGTATTGCAGGCATTTCCTGCAATACTGCTTCCATAGAAATTTTTTAACCGTACATTAACGTCCAATGCTGTAATACTCCACACCTGCTTCTTTCATTTTAGCCGGATGGTAAAGATTTCTGCCGTCATAGACAAGGGGGGTGTGCATATTCTCTTTAAACTCTTTTGGCGTCACCTCTTTGATTTCCGCCCATTCCGTAAACACAAAGCAGATATTGGCGCCCTTTAAGGCTTCTGTAACAGAAGAAACATAATTCATGGTTCCTTCTTCTATTTTTCCTTCCGGGAAGAGAGCTTTAGCTCTCGCACCGCCTTTGGGGTCATACGCATAAACGTCGGCTCCTGCGCCCAAAAGCAGCTTTAAGTTGTCAATAGAAGGCGCCTCCCTTAAGTCGTCTGTGCCTGATTTAAAGGTCAGCCCAAGCACTGCCACTTTCAGTCCGCTGAATGTGATCATACGCTCCTTGGCTTTCAAAAAAAGGCGCGTTTTCTGGGCGCTGTTTACATCCACACAGGCCTCCACTGTCTTTAGCTGATATCCATGCTCTCTTGCAAGAAATTTCAGCGCTTTGGTATCTTTCGGGAAGCAGCTCCCCCCAAATCCAATTCCAGCGTTTAAGAAACGGGCTCCAATCCTCTCATCATAGCTCATCCCCTTTGCCACATCCGTAATGTCAGCGCCCACAAGCTCACAGAGGTTGGCAATATCATTCATATAAGAAATCTTAAGGGCAAGAAAATCATTGCAGGCATATTTTATCATTTCCGCCGAGCGGCGTTTAACAGAAACAATGGGAAGCCCAAAAGGTTCGTATATCTTTTTGAGCAGCACTTCCGCCTCCCCGCTCTGCGTTCCAATAATAATTCTTGCAGCATACAAAGTGTCATGTACCGCTGTTCCCTGGGCTAAAAACTCCGGATTGGAAGCAACCTCCACTTTCACATCATGTACAAGAAAGTCCTTGATAAACTGTTCCACCTTGTCGTTGGTTCCCACGGGCACAGTGGACTTTACCACCACCAGACAGTCCTTCTCCACTACCTCGGCAATCTGCCTTGAAACCGCCGCAATGTAACTTAAGTTTGCACTCCCGTCAGGCATTTCCGGCGTACCCACTCCTATAAAAATTGCATCCGCATCCCTGTAGGCATCTACATAGTCTGTGGTAAAGTGGAGGGTGCCTCTTTCGTTATTTTTCTGCATCAGCTCTTCCAGCCCTTCTTCATAAATAGGCGAAATTCCCTGACGCATCATCGCAATCTTTTTCTCATCAATATCAACGCAAGTTACATCATAGCCTTTTTCCGCAAAGCACACACCTGCCACCAGACCTACATATCCTGTACCTGCCACTGCAATTTTCATATCCAACCTGTCCCTTTCTTTTCATTTGCGTAAACGTCATAAATATTTTCTTTATGACGTTTACTATAAATTTCCCAAAATCTGCAAAATCATTCTGCCCAAAATATGTAATTTTCATTTCCATAAATTATAATAAGACCATTCCCAGAACGTGTCAACCTTATCCGATTTCCCTGCCTTCAAAGACCTGGTCCAGATACCGGAAACCGCAAAATACGCTTTCCTTGCAAAGACCATCCACATCTGTCCCAGCCGGAATTGTAACAGTGTACAATTTCCCCTCATACTTGTAATTGATAGTAACCGCCGTCTTTGGTCTTTGGGAAATGGCGTCAAACACCATCTGGTTAAAGCTGACCCAGCGCTGCGTTTCAATCAGGACCTCCCCTTCCTGCACATCCAGAATGCTTTTTACCGCTTCCATTAAAAATGCGGCATACGCTGAATTGGGCACATTAAAGTAAGACAGAACATCTCCGCAAAGACTGCATACCCCTGCCAGCAGCGCATCCTGCTCCGGGTCTGCTTCCTGCTGGATTTCATATTCTATATTGTGGCTGCAGTCCTGCCTTTCAGAAAATGACATATCCCCATCCTGCAGCGCATCCCATTCCCAGGACTGTCCGTCCCTCTGCCCTGCTTCACCAAATTCAGCCTTATCTTCTCCCATTCCGGCATCTTTATCCGGTATATCAGAAGAAGGCTCCACAATATAGTTTTCTCCGTCTTTTGTCACATGATACAAAGCAGAATCCGTAAAACTGACCATTGACAAACTGCCGCCTTCGTTTTTCCCCACAATAACAGTGGCTTTGTAAATGCCCGTTTCCACTTTCCTGCCTTTTGTGTACACCATCCCGATGCCCCCATCCGGCACAGGAACACAGATAGCGTCTATCTCAACAACAGTGTCATTTTCTCCAACACCATTTAAGAACAGCTCTATCTGATAATCATTACTTTCATAACCGGAAAACCTGCATCCGGCGCTGACTCCGCCTTCTGCCACAACAACACTTAAGTCATAAACTAAAGGGGCCTGTGCCGCTCTTACTTCAAGTGTCAGTTCCTGTCCGCAAATCCCCCCCCCCGAAGAAAATTCCCCAAAACAGGATGACTCCGGTTATTATCTTTGTTATTACTTTTCCTATTTCATTTCTCATTTTTGTAAAATCTCCTTATCAAATTTTTTTATTTGCTCTATTATCCAGTACTTCAATAAGGAAATTTCATTTATGTAACAATTGGATTGTTTGTATGTAAAAACTATTTCAAATCTCTTTTAAAGCCTTCAAAAATTTTTTCTTAAAAGCCATGCCCAGCTCAATCTGCCCATATTCATCTTTCAGTTTTATATACCTGTTTACCGTATCAACCGCCTCTATAAAGTCCCTGTTTACAATCAGGTATCTGCTGCACTGTATAAACTTTTCAGAATTCAGTTCCTCCAGTATCACCTTGCTGGGTTTGTATTGAAGCGTCAGTTTTCCTCTGGTGAAATAAACTGTCTGTCCTGTTTTGGCATTTTCAATATAAACCACTTCCGATATATCCTTCTTAAAAATAATGCCGTCCTTACGGAAATAGACAGCATGAGGCGCATCTTTTATCTGTGGAACCCGCAAAGCCTCTTCTATTACCTGAAAAGCCTTTTTTGCATCATAAGGCTTTTCCAGATAATAATAGCAGTGCATATCGCTATATGCAAATAATCTCGCATCCTCTAACGCCGTTATAAAAATCATGGGCGTATATTTGTATCTTTCTACCGTTCTTATATAATCTGCAAAACGCATTCCGGAAACATCTCCCGGATTTTTGGTGTCCAAAATAATATCTATCAGAAAAAGGTCAATTGTATTTCTCATGGAAAGTGCATAGGCTTCGTCCTGATTCGGCGCTTTAAATACCTGCACCTCCTGGTCTATTTCATTTACGATTTTCGCCAGCATCTCCATGCTAAGCGGATTGTCCTCAATGATCAAAACCGATCTCATCTCATGTATTTCCTTTCTACCACATTTCCCAAAGCGTTTTAAGGCGCGTTCTAAAACTCAATCTCCTTAAGATACCTTTCCAGCGCATCCTTCCAGTGGGGCAGGGGCACAAATCCATTCTGTATCAGTTTGCTTTTGTCTAATCTGGAATTAAAAGGCCTTTTCGCCTTTGACTGACCATATTCTTTAGTTGTTACCGGAATGATGCGCAGACGCGCCGGGTCGTATTCCTTATGGCCCATTTCAAGCCCTTGTCTGAAAATTTCTTTGGTAAATTCATACCAGCTGATATAGCCACCCTCATTGGTCACATGATAGCATCCATACTTATCAGTTTCTATCATATCCACCAGAAGTCTTGCAAGGTCATAGGTATATGTGGGAGTTCCAATCTGGTCATTGACCACCTTTATCTCATTCCGCGTTTTTCCCAGATTCAACATCGTCTTAATGAAATTTTTACCGTTTGTGCCAAACACCCAGGCAATACGTACAATAAAAAATTTCTCCAGATTCTCCTCCACAGCTTTCTCCCCTTCCAGCTTCGTCTGCCCATAGACATTTAAAGGGGCATATTCCTTACAGTCCGCCTCCCAGGGCCTCGTACCCTGCCCGTCAAAAACATAATCTGTGGAAATATAAACCATCTTACATCCTGCTCTTTTACAGGCTTTTGCCACATTTTCCGTTCCAAGGGCATTTACCGCCCGCACCTTTTCCACATTTTCCGCCTCTTCCGCCAAGTCCACTGCGGTCCAGGCAGCACAGTGCATCACCACATCTGGTTTCTCCCTTTCAATCTGTGCCTCTACAGCAGCTCCATCCGTAATATCCAGCTGCACATAAGGCATCCGGGTTACAGCTGTGTCGTCTAAAATCCCACTATATTCAGGCACCAGGTCAGAGCCTGTTCCCTCATAGTTTCTTTTGGCCAGTTCATTCATTACATCATGGCCCAGCTGACCGCCTACGCCTGTTACCAATATTTTCATTTCCCTATTCTACCTTTCTTCTTAGTCTTTTATAAATTTCGCAATTACCTATAATATTTTAGCAGTTTCCTGTAAACACATGGGCAAGATATTTTCCAGCCGCCTGTGCTAGCTGGTGTACCTTCTTTACCTCTGTGGGCTGTCTGTCCACCATTTGATACCTTGGAAAAAACCGGGTCACATGAAGGGGAATTTCCCTGTTTACAGATGCAATCCAGGACGCTTCCTCCTCCATTTGCGCCACATCGTCATTTTCTCCCGGCACAATAAGGGTAGTAAGCTCCACATGGGCATCCTTAGATGCACGGACAATAAATGCCTTTACCGCTTCAAGACTGCCTCCCAGTTTTTGATAATATTCTTCCCTAAAGCCTTTTAAATCAATATTCATAGCATCTATAAATGGCAGTATTTCCTCAAGCGCCGAAAGGGCTGCGGTTCCATTTGTCACCAGTACATTTTTCATTCCCGCCTTTGCCGTCAGTTCCGCCGTATCCCGCACATACTCCCAGCCTATTAGTGGTTCATTGTAAGTAAACGCTACACCGATATTTCCTGCCTTTCGGCGCTCCAAGGCCTTTTGTGCAAGTTCCTGCGGGGAAAGGCAGAGCGCCTGCGCCTGCCCAACTCCCGCCATGGAGATTTCATAATTCTGGCAAAAAGGGCATCTTAAATTGCACCCATAACTTCCCACAGATAAAATCATGGCGCCCGGATAAAACATTTTCAGAGGCTTTTTCTCTATTGGGTCAAGGGCAAGAGAAGTGACCTGCCCGTAGCTTTCACAGACAATCTCACCATTTACGTTTATTCTTGCCCTGCAAAATCCCCTCTGCCCAGGGGATAACCTGCAGTGATGAAAACACACCTGACAAACCTTCTCCATGCCATCGTCTCCTTAATTCCAGTTCCGCATCTTCCCTCCTGATGCCCCCCTCCCACAGAGTCATTTCCGGACGCTTAACTTCTGCGTCCGTAAATGCTCTGGGCATCCTCCGGGATGATGCTGTTTTCCAGTTCCGCATCTTCCCTCCTGATGCCCCCTCCCACAGAGTCATTTCCGGACGCTTAACTTCTGCGTCCGTAAATGCTCTGGGCATCCTCCGGGCCGATGCTGTTTTCCAGTTCCGCATCTGCTCTGGTTTAAAAGTGACGCACTACCTCAAATCTTTCCAGCTGCACCATCTCATCCTCCCTGATTCCTGCTTTGCGTTTTGCAATAGCTATCTGGTCCTCCACCGTGTCCACCCCTTCCAGATTGGGCAGGAGCAGTCCCCGCTTTCTTCCCTTGGTAACGATCACGCCATACCGCTTAACATCCAGCTTCTTGGGCGTATCTATCTTTTCTGTATCCCCCAGCACATCCACGCTGATAGTCAGCTTATCCAGCTCCCCAGATTCTATAGGGGTGAAACGATAGTCCCTTGAAGCGGCGCTTATGGCATTGCAGATAATTTCTTCCCCTATAGAGCTTTCCACTGCACAAATGGTTCCCATACAGCCCTTAAGCCTGCCGTCTTCTTTAATAGAGACAAAAACTCCCGCCCGGCGGTTACATAATTCCTCCGGCGTCTCTTTCGGCAATTTAATTTTTTCCCCGGTACGGACAAAAGTTTCTATCGTTTGCCGGGCAAGCCTTACATAAGCGTCTTCCTGCTTTCGCTGCTGCAAAACCCGGCTTCTCACCCTCTCTTCATACCGCTCTTTAAAATTCCTTTCAGGCCCTTCTCCCCGCACCTGATAAACACATATGCCATAACCAACCCCAAAGGTTCCTTCATAGGAAAGCATTTGGGCCTGCACTTCTTTTTTGTCCAGCGCTCCCGCCATAATAGTAAAAGAACGGTGTCCGCACTCGCCTGCCTTTTCGCAAAAATCCTCCGGGAAATCCAGCAATTCTCCAAAAGCGCCTTTTTCCATTACTTCCATCAGACGGCTGTCATATTCCGGTCCTTCCTTCTGATAGCCATAAGGTCCTTCCGCCTTTAACCTGTGGGATAAATCGCCGCTGGCAATAAATACCACCCTGCGGCCCAGCTTTTGCGCCGTCTCCCCAATCAATTCTCCCAGCTCATAATGTTTTATAAGAGGCAGTCCCGACAAACCAACCCTTACCAGCTTGTAATCCTTAAAGTACTGGTTTACAAAATATAAGGGCACCATGGTTCCATGGTCAAGCTCCCGGCTCCTTTCCCCTTCAGTTCCCGCCGGAAGGTTCCTTACTTCCGGCATACTGCATAAAGTCTCCACAAACTCTCGGTCATAGGATACCTCTATCTTTACATGCCCGGCCCTAAACTGTGCAAAATCCCCCCTTGCCCCCATTCCCGGAGAAATATGGAAATAGTCTGAATACATAACCTGATGGGGCGTGCAAAGGACAATGGTGTCCGGCTTTATGCTGCCGATTCTGCGGGCCGTCTCATTATAAGCATCAATTGTCTTTTGAATCTTTTTCTCCTGTCCCCTGCCGATATCCGGTAAGATAAGCGGCGGATGGGGCGCCATAACCCCTGCTAAAATTCCCATAAAAGCCCTCTCTTTCTAATGGTTATCACGCCTTTTATGTGGACGGTGGATAAACTGGAGCAATACCCTGCACGTCCTAAGCCCGTCCGCTAACACTGCCCCTTTAATCCCATTTTCCCTAAGCGCCATATGTCCTTCCTTTAAAGACACAAGGTAACTGCCTGTGCTGGAAGTGCTGGTTCCCCCATAATACATGCGGATAATCGTTTCTGGCAGATAAGCAAGTCTGTTCTCCCTGTCCTTTAAAAAACGAATCATAAATTCATAATCTGCCGCAATTTTATAGTTGGTATTGTATAAACCATATTTCTCATAAATTTCTCTTTTTAAAAACAATGTGGGATGTCCCGGAAGCCACCCAAGACGGATGCTTCTCTGGGGTCCCATTTTCCAGTACCGGACCACCTTTTCATCATCTGCATAAATAAGGTCCGCATGAGCCCCCGCACATTCCGGCGAAGACTCTATCAGCTCCACCATCCGGGAAATGGCATCTTTGCGCAAAAATAAATCATTAAAAAATACGATAATGTCCCCACCTGATAACTGATAGCCCTGATTCATGGCATCATAAATGCCCCTGTCCGGGCTGGAAATCCAGTTTACCCTGTTATGGCTGGTACTTTTGTATTTTTTAATGATTTTCAGTGTATCATCCACAGAACCGCCGTCCTTAATGTTCACTTCAATTTGGGGGTAATCCTGCCGCTCAATGCTTTGGAGCGTACGGGTTAAATTTGCGGCACTGTTATAAGTGGTAAGGATCAGGGAAACTGTTTTCATAAAGCCTCCCTGCTCCTGGTTCCATTGTTTTTTCCAGCCATATACTTCTGTGTCTGTTTCGCCGTAAAGTCTATCATATCTTCTTTTTGCAAAAACCGGTAATACCACTCTGCCGTCTCTTTTACTGTCTGTTCAATTTTCCATACCGGCCGCCATCCAAAAATCTCTTTCACCTTCGCACAATCCAGTTTCAAAAGCCCGGCCTCATGGGGTCCGTGATCCCCCTGGGCCACCCAGCTTTGTTCTTTTCCCGATAATTCCTGCCACTTACTGCAAAACAGCCCTGCAATTTTCCCGGATGTAATACTGTCCTCTTCATCCGGGCCTATATTATAAGCGCCTGCTAAAGATATGTCCTGATATTGCGCCTCTGCTGCCATTAGATATGCCATTACAGGCTCCAGCACATGTTGATAAGGCCTTATGGAATCCGGGTTCCTTATAATAATATCCTGCCCCTTTTTGGCTGCCCTTACACAATCTGGAATAATTCTGTCCCTTGCAAAATCCCCACCTCCAATTACGTTTCCGGCCCGGAAGGTTGAAATTGCAATGTCTCTTTTTTCAAAAAAAGAGCGCTGGTAGCAGCCAGTCACCAATTCCGCGCAGGATTTACTGTTAGAATATGGGTCATATCCGTTTAATTCCTCATTTTCCCTATATCCCCATATCCACTCCTTATTCAGATAAACCTTATCGGTGGTCACATTGATAAAGGAACGGACTGTGTCAGTTTTGCGCACCGCTTCCAAAATATTGACTGTCCCCATTACATTGGTTTCATAGGTATAAACCGGCCTTTCATAGGACTCCCTGACAATGGGCTGGGCTGCCATATGAATTACTATTTCCGGCAGGCTTTCCTTTACCGCCCCTGACAGCTTTTCCCCATCACGCACATCCCCCTCTATAGAATTCATCTGTTCTTTTAGCTTTAGTATGTCAAACAGGGCAGGCTCCGCTGCCGGCTTAAGGGCATAGCCTGTAACCTGCGCCCCGGCCCCAAGCAGCGCCTGGCACATCCAGCTTCCTTTAAATCCGGTATGCCCTGTGATAAACACTTTTTTTCCTTTAAAGAAACTTAAATCAGACATTTCAGTCAAACTCCTTTATAATTTCAATAATGCTCTCCGCCATATAATCCAACATGGAATCTGTCATTCCCGGATAAACGCCAATCCAGAAGGAATCGCTCATAATCCGGTCCGTGTTCTTCAAATCCCCCACAATCCGGTACCCCCGTCCCTCTTTGCGCATCTGGTCAAAGCAGGGATGCTTTGTTAAATTTCCGGCAAACAGCATCCGGGTCTGAATCCCCCGCTCTTCCAGCTTCTGTACAAGCACATTTCTGTCCACTCCCTCCTGGCAGGTTATCAGGAAGCCAAACCAGCTTGGCTCCCCTCCCTTACAGGCTCTGGGCAGAATCAGCTTATCAGACGCTTCCTCCAGCTTAAGGTACAAACGGGCAAAATTCTCTTTTCTCCTTATTACAAATTCCGGGAACTTGCGAAGCTGCGCACAGCCTATAGCTGCCTGCATATCCGTTGCTTTCAGGTTATATCCAAAATGGGAATACACATACTTATGGTCATACCCAAGGGGCAGCTCCCCATACTGTCTGTCAAACCTGTGTCCGCACAAGTTGTCCCTTCCGGACGGACACACACAATCTCTTCCCCAATCCCTGAAAGACCGGATACACCTGTTTAGGAGCGGATTGTCAGTGTATACCGCTCCGCCCTCTCCCATAGTCATATGATGGGGAGGGTAAAAGCTGGAAGTTCCAATATCCCCAACCGTTCCTGTAAATACCTTTTCCCCATCCATCTCATACATGGAACCAAGGGCGTCACAGTTATCCTCCACAAGCCACAGATTATGCGTCTCACAAAACTGCTTTACCGCCTTAAGGTCAAAAGGATTTCCCAGCGTATGGGCAATCATTACTGCCTTTGTTTTTTCTGAATAAGCCTCTTTTAGCATATCCACATCTATATTGTATTGGGGAATTGTTACATCCACAAACACCGGAACAGCTCCAAACTGAATGGCAGGCGTTACGGTTGTCGGAAATCCTGCCGCCACCGTAATCACTTCATCCCCTCTTCTTATGGCACGCTCCCCCAAAAGCGGAGAAGTTAAAGCCATAAACGCCAGCAGATTGGCTGAGGAACCGGAATTTACCAGAGAGCAGTATTTGATGTGCAAATAATCGCACAGCAGTTTTTCAAATTCTTCCGTATACCTTCCTGAAGTAAGCCAGAATTCCAGTGCGCTGTCCACTAAATTCTGCATCTCTTTTTCATCATAGACCCTGGAAGCGTAAGGTATCCTGTCCCCTGGTTCAAAATCCTTTTTATTTTTCTTGTAAGTATCGTAATATTCTCCTACCAGCTCCAATATCTTTTCCTTCGCCTGCTGCTGTGTCATCTCACGAAACATTTTTATTTTCCTTTCTTCTTTTTATCTTTTTTTTTGCCTGCGGCTACCGCCTCCCATGACTGCCCGGAGTCTGTTTCCCGTTCATGATTATGGCTGGAAGCTTCCTGCACTTTGGGCAAAATCTCCGGTATTTTCCGAAAGTCCTTCTGCTCATTTTCCAAATCCCGTATCCGTTTTTCCATCATGCTGATTTCCTGAACCAGTATCTTTATCTTAAGAGTCTGTCTGGAAGCAATGGATGTAAGGGCCATCAGAATTGCTATTATAAAAGAAAGAAGCAGCACATACAGGCCGTTCATATTACTTTCAATGCCAAGAATCCTTACAAAACGGACCAGCAGTTCCGGGAAAAATACCATAACCCCCATCACCATCCCGGCCACCAGCCATAGCAGCGTATACTTTAAATCCAGCATTCTCTTTTTTAAATAGTATAAAATAATAATAAAATAACAAACTACCGCAATACAAAGGGTAAACCGCAATGTAGATGGAATCATGCTATCCCTCCTGTCTTCTGACACCAAAACTAATACGCCGGACAATCATGGCCAGCGTCACCTTGCACATATAATAAACGGATTTCTTAAGGGTAATGGAGCTTTCTCCCTTTTCCCTCTCTCTCATAACCACCGGATATTCTGCAATCCTGCCGCCATGCACAGACGCAATCACCACCGCCTCAGGCTCCGGATAATCTGCCGGATAATCCTGGGAAAAAATCTGTATAAACCGTCTGTCAACCACCCGGTAGCCGCTGGTAATATCTTTTACTCTGCTACCTGTAAGGAGCCATCCCAAATTACTCAAAAAGCGGATGCCCACCCGCCGGAGCCATGAAGACTGGAATCCTTCCTTTTCCACAAAACGGGAACCGATTACGATATCAGCCTGTCCATCCTCCAAAGGCTTTAACATTTCTGAAAGAAAAGAAACATCATGCTGTCCGTCCCCGTCTATCTGAACAGCGGCGTCATAGCCATTATCTCTCGCATAGCAGTACCCCGTCTGTACTGCGCCGCCAATTCCCATATTGATAGGAAGGTTTAGTACCTGATAATGATTTTTGATACAAATTTCCTCTGTGGCGTCTGTGGAGCCATCATTAATAATAATATAGTCATACTGGGGATAATTCCTGACCAGATTGTCGACTACCTTTTCTATGCTTTCAGCCTCATTGTAGGCTGGTATTATAATTAAACATTTCATCAGTAAATTCCTTTTTCTGGCAGACTTTTATGCCGTTCGTTATAGTATAGCATAATTTTACCCACAAATCAAAAACTCTTTACTTATTGTTCCTATGGAAATTACAGCTTTTTTTGTCTGATGTAATAAAAAGGTTTTCTCCATGTAATAATCAGACTTCTTGTAATATCTGTCATATATTGTCGGTATTTTAGTTAATATGGTATAATTTGGCAGTAACCTTTTTAATAATTGCAAATCATACAAACCTGCCGGATTTTTGGGATTTTTCTGTTTTGCAATTATCAAAATAGTCTGGACATAAGGAGGAAAAATTATGTTTAAACGATTTACGGATGTACTGAAAACCTGCTGGAAGGAAAGCAAAAACTCCGCCAACCAGGAAAAGACACAAGTTACCTGGAATAATATTGCCGGGCTGCTTTCCAGTATTATCGGTTTGATGGCCTATATTTACATAAGTCCTGGTTCTGCCGAATATCAGGGAAATTCCGTTATACTGATTTTTGCCAAAATTGTATTTTGGATACTAATTCTAAATATTATCCGTGAACTTTTACATTTTCCATTTCTCCAGCCCTTTTTACGCTTTTTAAAGGCTATGGAAGTGCAGACATTAAAAACGGCCGCTTTGCGTCTTCGCTCCTTTTACCATAAATCCAGGACAGGATTTTTCCTGTCTGTGGGCGCCATCCTTATTTTGACGTTTTTTCTGGCTGCAGCTTTCTGCCGCCTTTACCATAAAACAGAATATTTTGCATCTGTAACAGAAATCTACGGCCTTCCTGTCGGAATTGGAACTCCTCTCTCTGCCGCTGAACGGAAAGAGCGGGCCTGCTACTGGAAAATTGAAAATTACACCTTTGCAGGACGTATGGAACTAACCCTCGAAGACTCCTACCGACAACCTGAACTGATGAGGCAGTACTCTACCGCTTATAGCATGGAATTTTTCCAGCCCCCAGCCCGCACAGTCTACAACTATACTACTGCCCAGGGAAGACAGTCTCCTTCCGAAATCTCTTATTATGATTATAACGGGAAACAGATTTTAGCCCTTTCCAAAAACGCATATGACAGGTTTGAGATTACCAGCTATTCAGCCGATGACCAGCCGCAATTGTTAAATTCCACCCTTATGCGCATACCAGAAGGGCAAACTGTTGAAAAGTCCGCCGCCTCCCAGCTGGAGATTGTCTATAACGCTGACGGCCTGCCTGAAATGCGCAGATTAAGCCCTTATATTTATAATCTGTATGGCGTAAACGGTGAGCGTTATACCTACAATGGGGAAAAACGTCTTACGGAGCTTTGCTATCTTGATATTAACGGAAATCCTGTTTGCAACAAATTAGGCATTATGACTGTTACTTTTGAATATAAGGAAAACGGCCAGCTTGGCGGCATCTGTTATTATGGCGATAAGGACAAGCAGGAGCCAACAGAAGGTTTCCAGGGTGTATTTAGTGAAAGATTTTCCTACGATGACAATGGCAATCTTATTGAGCGTAAACAGTTAAACCGTAAAAATGACTGGCAGTTTGATTCAAATGATGTTTATATCTACCAGTATAGCTATAAAGACGGCGCCCTTATCCAGGAAACCTTTCTGGGCTTTAATGATGAACCCGTAAAAGACAAACGCCTGCAAAGCCACATGGTTTCCTTTTCCAAAGAAAAAGCGGACGGCAGCCAGTTCATTTCCATTTCTCTGGATTGTGCGGGAAGTTCTTTGGGAGAGGAAGCTTATGTTATGGAAGATTCTGATATAACAGGCACTGATTCCAGCGCCAGCTATACTGTTTCTGATCTTTCCCTAGCAGAAACAGTTCTGGCAAGAGCAGATACCATGCCTGCCGCTTTAGCCGGACGCAATACAACATGGATGCCTGCTTTTCAGGAAACTGCCACAGCAAAGCGAAGCGGAATACAGGACCGGCAGACCAATGCCTCTTTCAACTCATCCGCTGCCAACTCTCCCGCTTCGGATGAGGACAATGAATTTACCCGAAATTATTCACATATCCGGCACATTATAAATAAGCAAGGAAACATTTCCAAAATCAGTTATCATGACGCTGAGGAAAATCCCGCTTTTTGTGAAGATGGATATGCAGTAAAGATTTTTGAGTATGACGACCAGTTCCGCATCATCAGCGAATCTTATTTAGGAACTGACGGCCAGCCTGGTCAGGCAGACGGCGGGTACACACAGGTTAGGTATACCTATGACTCTGACACAACGGATAAAGCCACAGTTATAGAATACCTTGACCACAAAGGAAATTTAACCCTTAATACCAAACTTGGATATGCCATTATGGAGCAGCTTTATGATGAAAGGGGATTCAAAATCCAGGAATCTTATTATAACACCAAAGGGAACCCCACCTGTCGTAAAGATTACCGGATAGCGGAAATCCATTATGAATACGCAGACAATGGAAACCAGACCCGCATCTGGTACAATGATGAAAACGGACAGCCTGCCAACCGCTTTGATACCGGTTATGCAGTGATTTATCAGGAATTTGAAGCCGGACGGTTGACCAGCAAACGCTATGAAGGCTGGCAGGAGCAGACTTTTAAACCCGTTCCGGATAAAACTACCGGTGCCTCCGCCATCCATTTCATCTACAGCTTTGGCCAGAAGCAGGAAGAACGCTACTTTGATGAGACAGGCGCCCCCGTCCTTAGAACCGATATCGGCTGCGCCATCCAACGCTATACATATGATAACAGCACCGGGCGGCTATCCTCCCGGCACTATTTCGATACTGCAGACCAGCCGGTTATCAGTTCCAAATACCACTGTGCAGGCTTTCAATACGAGTACAACA
>CAMUHA010000037.1 GCA_947088515.1 uncultured bacterium | reverse complement strand
TGGATTATGAATTTTCTTATGGGGAAGAGATAGTCATTGCGCCCCGGCATTTTCCATTTTCTTTTACCCGGATGGGATTGAGGGACAGTCATTTTGCCATGATTGGCACGGCACATGTGGCGGATGGCTGTCCTCTATATTATGATGCAGTAAATGAAAAAGGGCTGGGAATGGCTGGACTTAATTTTGTGGGAAATGCGGATTATAAAGAAGAGGCGGCGGATAAGGACAATGTGGCGACCTTTGAATTTATTCCCTGGATTCTTTGTCAGTGTGCGACCGTAAAGGAGGCGGTGGTGCTGATTAAAAAAATAAATCTTACGAAAACCTCTTTTAATAAACATCTGCCTGTGGCACAGCTCCACTGGCTGATTGCGGACCGGAAGGAAGCTGTTACCATAGAATCGGTAAGGGAAGGAATTAAGATTTATAATAATCCGGCAGGGGTGCTGACCAACAATCCGCCCTTTGACCTGCAGATGTTTCAGCTGAATAATTATATGAATTTATCTGCCAAATCCCCCGGAAATAATTTTTCTAACAGGCTGCCGCTTGGCATATATTGCCGTGGAATGGGGGCTTTGGGGCTTCCCGGAGACTTATCATCCCAGTCAAGGTTTGTCAGGGCAACATTTGTAAAAATGAATTCTGTTTCCGGAAATTCAGAGAATGAGAGTGTCAGCCAGTTTTTCCATATTCTTGGTTCTGTGGACCAGCAAAGGGGGTGCAGTGAGCTGGAAGAGCCTTCGGATAATGTGAACAGTTCCGCAGACGGTGCGCAGGAGCATAAATATGAGATTACGATTTATACGTCCTGCTGCAACGGGGATAAGGGAATTTATTATTATACAACCTATAATAATCACCAGATAAGCGCAGTGGATATGCACAGGGAAAAGCTGGAAGGAGAGCAGATGATAAGGTATCCTATGATAGAGGAAGAGCAGATTAATTGGCAGAACTAAAAGAAAGCTCCACAGCGTGAGATTTCTCTGATTTTAGCTAAATTGCCTATTCAAGAAAAAGTATTGCCTGCTGCCCGGAAAGTCTGTTCTATTTATCAGGAAAATACTGTATAATAAAACCTGTAACAGAAGCGGAGCCGATAAGTATGAGGATATGGAAATGAGATTGTATGATTTGAAAGTGAACCATCTGACCAACCCGCTGGGATTTCGGATGGAACGCGCAGTTTTTTCGTGGAAGGTAGCAGATGCCCAGGGAAAGCGGCAGCAGGCGGCGCGCGTTTGTGTGGCGTCTGATGAGAAAATGCAGGAGATATTGTTTGATTCCGGCTGGGATGAGCAGGCGGATTCTTTAGGATATCGGGCGTCCATAGAGCTAAAGCCCTGTACCCGCTATTACTGGATGGTATCTGTCCGCAGTGACAAGGGAGAGGAAGCGGAAGGAAAAGTACAGTGGTTTGAAACCGGAAAGCGACAACAGCCATGGAAGGCAAAGTGGATTACCTGTGACAATTCCGAAAAAAGACATCCGTTTTTTGAAAAAGAAATTGTCCCCTCCAAAAAAGTGGCATCTGCAAGGCTTTACATTTGCGGGCTGGGGCTTTACGAGGCTTTTTACCAGCCGGACGGCAGCGGGGAAGCAATGCGGATAGGAGAGGAATATCTGACCCCTTACAGCAACAATTACAGAGAGTGGGTGCAGTATCAGACCTATGATGTAACCGGGCTTATGCAGCAGGCGGGAACGTTGTCCGTGCTATTGGGAAATGGGTGGTATAAGGCGCGTTTTGGATTTAATGCGTTGGAGGACAAAGGGTTTTACGGAAATGAGTGGAAGCTGATTGCAGAACTTGTGCTTACCTATGAAGATGGCAGCAGGGAGGTAACAGGCACAGATGAGAGCTGGAAGGTACGGCGCAGCGCCATTACCTTTTCCAATCTCTATGATGGGGAATGGAGGGATGATACGTTAGAAGAGCTGCCCCTTAAACAGGCAGAGCTTTGTGAGCCGCCGGAAGGGGAACTGACAGAGCGCATGAGTCTTCCGGTAACAATTCATGAGCGCTTTGCGCCTGCAAAGCTTCTGGTCACGCCAAAGGGGGAAAAGGTATTTGATATGGGACAGGAGTTTACGGGGATTTTTGCCCTGCGCATAAAGGAACCGGCAGGGACAAGGATTCATATCCAGACCGGAGAAATTCTGCAGGGCGGCAACTTCTACAATGAAAATCTGCGTTCTGCCCGGTCTGAATACATATACATTTCTGATGGAGTGGAAAAACTGCTGGCGCCTCATTTTACCTATTATGGGTACCGTTATGTAAAGATTGAAGGAGTGAGGGAACTTAAAGAAGAAGATTTTACCGGATATGCCCTGTACAGTGATGTAGAAAGCAGGGGAAGCCTGCATACAGGTCATGATTTGGTAAACCGTCTGATTGAAAATGTACGCTGGGGCCTTCAGGGAAACTTTTTGGATGTGCCTACAGACTGCCCCCAGAGAGACGAGCGTATGGGATGGACAGGAGACGCACAGGTGTTTTCGCCTACTGCAACTTACCTGAAAGACACTTATGCTTTTTATGCCAAATATTTATATGATATGAGCAGGGAACAGAGAGCGCTGGGAGGAAAGGTTCCGGATGTGGTGCCGTCCTGCGGTGTGGAATCCACAGCCTGTGTGTGGGGGGACGCGGCCTGCATTATTCCCTGGAATCTGTATCTTTTTTATGGTGATAAGAGTATTTTGGAAGACCAGTTTGACAGTATGAAAGCCTGGGTGGATTATGTGCGCAGGGTGGATGGAGACAATCATGGGTGGCGCTATGTATTCCACTATGGGGACTGGCTGGCGCTTGATAATATGAACGGCAATGCGGAACAGGTATTTGGGGCCACCGACGAGGAATTTATTGCTAATTTGTATTATGCCGTCAGCGCAGGGCTGGTGTCAAAGGCGGCTGCTGTGTTGGGAAAAAGAGAAGAGGAGGAAGTTTACCGGAAAATATCCAAAGACCAGTTTGACGAGGTAAAAAGAGAATACTATAGTCTTACCGGACGGTGCTGCATCAAGACCCAGACAGCTCTTTTGCTTACTTTAAAATATCATTTGTCAGAGAATACGGAGCTTGTCAAAAAGCAGCTGATGAAACTTTTTGCAAACAGCAATGAAAAACTGCAGACAGGGTTTGTGGGAACGCCCCTGCTTTGCAATGTGTTGTCTGATAACGGGTTTGGAGAGCTTGCATATAAACTTTTGCTAAACGAAGAATATCCTGGATGGCTAAATGAGGTGAAGCTTGGGGCAACTACTGTGTGGGAGCGTTGGAACAGCCTGCTTCCGGACGGCAGGATTTCCGGTGTTGGTATGAATAGTATGAATCATTACGCCTATGGGTCTATTGTGGAATGGATGTTCCGCCACAGCGCTGGCATCCAGCCTGTAGAAAGTGCGCCAGGCTTTCGGAGGGTTGCGTTTACTCCGGCTTTAAACAGGGAACTTGGCAGTATGACGGGAAGATATGACTCTCCCATGGGGGTATATGAGTGCAGCTGGGAATTTTTGGATGACACCCATGTAAGATTGTCTGTCACAGTGCCTTTTGGATGCAGCGCAGAATTAAAGCTTCCAGATGCAAAGGCGGAAATCTGTGAAAATGGAGAGAACCCCATGTTTGCCAGCTGCAGGGATGGGCGCTGCTGTCTGGAAGCGGGGTCATATGATGTAACTTATGAGATTGTAAGTACACCCAAAGGAGCGTATTATGCAGAAAATAACAATTAATCAGGATAATTTAGCCAAAGGAACGGTTTTGGAACAAATAGATAATGGAAGGTATCTTTTTCAGCTTTCAGAGGAAGGAACAGGATTTTTGCTTCCACAGATTATGACCTGTAAAGAGCATTTACTTACTTTTTGGGTAAAAGCGCTGGAAGAACACAGCCTTGCCATGAATCTTCTGGTATATGTTCACGGAGAAGAAGAGCCAGCCTTTACGGTCCGTTTCGGGCTGCTTCCAGAGGTTTGGACTCTGGTTAACATCAATCTTGACTGGATGGATGGGGGAGAATTGTTCCCGGAGGCGACAATAGGGGCTCTGAAGGTTGTATGTCATGGCAGACGGGTGGAAAAGGGGGAGATTTCAAAAGTGGTTTTATCCTCAATGGCGTCTTTCCATAAGGTAAGGATTGAAATAAAGGACATGACGCTGACTGATGAACGCCCGGAGGCCCCAAAGCTTACTGATAAAAAACTGGTGGACTGCTTTGGACAAAGCAAGTGGAAAAACTGGAATGGCAAAATTGACACGCTGGAAAGCCTAAGGAAAAAGCTCCAAAAGCAGGCGGAAGAAACAGATATGGGGTATCCTTTTGACAAATGGACGGTTTACGGAGGATGGAAAGACAAAAAATTAAAAGAGGGGACCGGATACTTTTCCAGCCATAAAGAGAATGGTAAGTGGTGGCTGACAGATCCTCTTGGATATGCCTTTTTCAGCATGGGACCGGACTGCGTAGGGCCGGGAGGAGACTGCAGAATAGGCGGAGTAGAGAAATGGCTTGACTGGCTGCCGGATGAAAAAGATGAAGTATTCGGGGAAATGTTTGACGAACCCATACAAAAAGGAAACCGCCGCAGGAAGCGTATGTTTTCGTTTTTTAAAGCAAATCTGTACAGGGCCTTTGGGGAATACTGGTATGAAAAGTGGGAAAGCATGATGTCCTGCCAGTTAAAGAAGTATGGAATGAATACACTGGGAAACTGGAGTGATTCGCAAATTCTTGGAAAGATGGATATTCCGTATGTGACCTCGCTTCCAGAGTTTCCGGCAACAAAGCAGAGTATTTTCAGGGACTTTCCGGATGTGTTTGATGAAGAATATGTCCATCAGGCCAAAAGATGTGCACAGGCGTTAAAAGAGAGAAAAAATGACCCTTTGATGATTGGGTATTTTCTGCGCAATGAACCTGCATGGGCCTTTGTGGACCATCTGACCCTTGCAGATGAAGCGCTGTACAATCCGGCCAGAACAGTCTGCAAAGAAAAGCTGATAGATTTTCTTAAGAACAGGTATCAGAGCATTGAAAAGTTAAACCAGTCATGGAACAGTGCGCTGGAGGGGTTTGACAGCCTGTATTCTCCCCAGAAGGGGGTATCCAAATGGTCAGAGGCATCACAAAGGGATATGAAAGAATTTTCCCGCCTTATGCTAAGAGCTTATGTGGAAATTCCTGTCCGTGAATGCAGGAAGGTAGACCCCAACCATATGATACTTGGAATGCGCTGGGCCTGGATATCGGACCCGGATCTGGTGACGGGATGGGAGAATTTTGATGTGTTTTCCATCAACTGCTATGCAGTTGACCCTACAGATAAAATACAGCATGTTGCGGATTTGGGGGTGGATTTGCCTGTTATGATAGGAGAATTTCATTTTGGCGCACTGGACGCCGGACTGCCTGCAACAGGGCTGGAAGGAGTCAGGAGCCAGAAGGACAGGGGAGTGGCGTACCAATATTACTGTGAAAGCGTGGCCGCCCATCCAAATGGCGTGGGATGCCATTATTTCCAATGCTACGACCAGTTTACGCTTGGACGTTTTGATGGGGAAAATTATAATATCGGGCTGTTTGATATCTGTTCATGTATTTACCCGGAAATGATGGAACAGATCAGGGAATGCAGCGGCAGAATATATGAGGTGGCAGACGGCAGAATCGGACGGTGTGCGCAAAAAGCGGAATCCATTCCAATGATTGCATATTAAAAGGGAACATAAGAGGGGATTTTGAAATGATAGAATGCAAAGGAGAGAGAAAGTGGCAATAAACAAGGTAAAGACATATTTTAGTCAATACAAGATGGAAGAGAGGATTCAGGAATTTGATGTGTCCAGTGCAACGGTGGAGCTTGCCGCCGCTGCACTGCAGTGCGCGCCCCAGAGGATAGCGAAGACGCTTTCCTTTATGGCAGGAGGAGACGCTGTGCTGATAGTGACGGCAGGAGACGCCCAAATTGATAATCCGAAATATAAGGCACAGTTTGGAACAAAGGCAAAGATGCTTTCCCCGGAAGAAGTGGAAATGCTGGTGGGACATGGGATAGGCGGTGTATGTCCATTTGCAGTAAATGAAGGCGTGAAAGTGTATCTGGATGTGTCGCTGAAACGCTTTGAAACGGTGTTCCCCGCCTGTGGGAGCGCTAACAGCGCCATAGAGCTTACCATTTCAGAGCTGGAGAAATATTCTGGGTTTATTGAATGGATAGATGTATGTAAAGGATATAATTAAAAGGATTTTTAGGGAAATATTGGGGAAGACAGCCGGTGGAGAAGGTGGGCATGAATTCTTTTTTGGAGAAACCACATGAAAATTGCAGTATGTGATGATGAGGAAGTACAGTGTGTGCTTTTGTCAGATTATCTGAAGGAGTGGGGAAAGCGCAGAGGAATTTTTACGGAAATTTCCTGCTTTCCCAGCGGAGAGAGCTTTCTTTTTTCCTGGGAGGAAGATGCCTTTGACCTGCTTATTTTTGATATTGAAATGGGAGCCTTAAGTGGAATGTCGCTTGCCGGGAAAATACGGAAGGAAAACGAAGATATTCCTATTTTATTTATTACAGGCTATGACCAATATATGGCGCAGGGCTATGAGGTGGCAGCGCTGCATTATCTGCTGAAGCCAGTCCATAAAGAAAAGCTTTTTGAGGTGCTTGACGGAATGCTGCGAAGGAGAAAGCCAGAAGAAAAGCTGGTATTTCCTGCCATGGAAGGACATATTTTACTTCCGGCCTGTCAGATTTGGTATGTGGAGGCTATGGGGCATGACTGTCTTTTATGTACGGCGGAGGAAAAAAGACAGATACGGATATCTATGGGGGAGATGCTTAAGCGCCTGGGAGACAAAAAAGAATTTGTTCAATGCCATCGTTCATATCTTGTGAATCTGCAGCATATTTCAGCTATTGCCAGGGCAGAGATTGTGCTGGACGATGGAACAAAGCTTCCCATAAGCCGCAGAATGTACAGGGAGGTAAACGAAGCCTTTATCCGGAATTATAAACGGCATGATTTTCCAAACACGCTCTAGGATGGCAAAAGGATGGAAAGAAGATGGAGGAGCGGAAAATGACATTTATAATTGCCATTATATCTGGCGTGCTGATACTCATCAATTTTTTGCTGTGGCGTTTTTGGATGCCCTGGTACGTGGAACGAAGGATTTCCCGTTTCCAGAATGAACTGGTGGACAGGCACTATAATGAAGTGGAAATTATGTACCGGAAGATGCGGGGATGGCGTCACGATTACCATAATCATATTCAGGCGCTTAAGGCTTATTTAAGCTTATCACAAAATGAACAGGCAGCGAATTATCTGGATGGGCTGGAAAAGGACTTAGCATCGGTGGATACCGTATTAAAAACAGGGAATGTGGTAGTGGATGCAATTTTAAACAGCAAGCTTTCCCTGATACAGGAGAAAAAAATTGCAGTGGATGCCACGGCGATTGTACCGGGAAATATTGCAATTTCCGGTGTGGATTTGTCTGTGCTGATTGGAAATCTTTTGGATAATGCAATGGAAGCCTGTATGGAACTTCCCGAAGAAAAGGACCGTTTTGTACGGATATACATTGATATAATAAAAAAACAGCTGTACATTTCAGTGACCAATTCCATGAAAGGGAAGGCTGGAAAAGTGGGGGCGCATTTTCTTTCACATAAAGAGGGAAGCCATGGCTTTGGCCTTTACCGGATAGACGGAATTGTTGCCCGGTATGGAGGATATTTAAACCGCCAGACGGAGGAGGGTGTGTTTGCAACAGAGATTATGCTGCCTCTTGTATAGATAATGGCAGGTTAATCGGTGGCCTATCGTGGAATCAAAGACGATGTTACAGACAATGGGGCGTCAAACATGCAGAGCGGAAATAAAGAAGAATACAATTCGTGCAAAATGGCATACCATTTATGCGCGGATTTTTTTTGCGCTAAAATTTATGATATGATAGGGAAAGTTTAGGATTTAGCGAAAGATTTTTCAAGTACATTCTAAGAAAGGCGGATGGAGGAATGGAAAACAAAAAGATAAAGGGCAGAAAGAAATATGGAATGGTCAGCAATGTGATATATAACATGAAGGCATCTAAAATATGGGATAAAAAGCTTTTTTATTATCAGCTTTTGATGATATTTCCCGATGTGGCCGCTGCAGGCCTGGGGGTTTTGCTGCCTGCAGAGCTTGTAAGGGGACTGGAAGAAAAGTGGGATATGATGCCGCTGCTTTTTTCAGTGTTTCTGTCGGCCTTTGGGATATGGGTTTTTGAGATGCTAAGGGAAGGGATGCAGGAATATTTGTACCGAAATTCTTTGTCCTTTCATCTTTATTATGAAAAATGCTGTTTTGACAAAGTAATGAATATGGATTATGAAATGCTGGAGAACCCCCAAAGACGGGAACTGATGGAAAACGCCTGGAATGTAGTACGAAATGAATTTGGCATCCGCAATTCTTTTCTGAACCTTCCCAAACTTCTTGGCGGGATTCTCGGTGCAGGGCTGTATGGATTTTTAATAGGAAGGGAAAGTCTGCTTCTTCTTTTTATACTAATCCTGAATATGTCTGTAAGCTTCCTGCTTCTTTCTTTTGTGCAGAAAAAGTATGGGAAATATCACAAAAATCTTGGCAGGTTTACGGCCAAAGCATCTTATATCAGCAGACAATCCATGGAAAAGGCAGCAGGAAAGGAAATACGGATTTACCAGATGATGGACTGGTTTATGCACAAGTATGAAGATTGCCTTAAGGAAATTGACAATATTTATGGTCACATCCATAACTGGTATTTCGTAAAAGGGGCAGCGGAAGCCATATTTTCCGTTCTCACAGAGGGATTTTCCTACGGTTATCTCCTCTACCGGATGGTGCAGGGCAGGATTGATGCGCCGGAATTTGTGTTTTATATGGGGCTGTTGGGTGGATTTGGTTCTTATTTTGGACAGGCGGTTTATGGGGTTTTGTCCTTAAATTCTGTGGACACATCCATCAGCTATATCAGAAAATTTCTGGACCTTTCTGAAAGCCTCTGGAACAGAGAAGGGATTGGGGAGCGGAAACTTGCATCTTTAAAGAAAGATGGCTTAAAGGTGGAGCTAAGGCAGGTGGGGTACACATATCCCGGTGCAAAAGAACCGGTTCTTTCAGATATCAGTCTTGTAATACATCCAGGTGAAAGACTGGCTTTGATTGGATTAAACGGCGAGGGAAAGACTACGCTGGTGAAGCTTCTTTGCGGTTTTTACCATCATACAGAAGGAGAAATACTGTTGAATGATATTCCTGCAGAAAAGTTTAAGAGGGAAGAATACTATGAGCTGGTATCGGTCTTGTTTCAGGATTATTGTATGCTGCCTGTGACGCTGGACAAAAATCTTACAGGCTGTTCCGGGGAAGAAATAGATAGAGAAAAGCTTACATGGGCGTTAAGAATGTCCGGCTTTTATGAAAAATATGAAAGTCTCCCGGAAAAAGGAGAAACCCTTCTTGTGAGGGAGGCCAATAAAGAAGCTCTTGATTTTTCAGGAGGAGAGAGGCAGAAGATGCTATTTGCAAGAGCCTTATACAAAGAAGCTCCTTTTGTGATTTTGGATGAGCCCACAGCGGCTCTGGACCCAATAGCGGAAAATGAACTGTATATGAAGTTTGGAGAAGCTGTAAATGGCAGAACGTGCGTTTATATTTCCCACCGTTTATCCAGTACACGGTTTTGTGACCGGATTTGCCTGCTTTCCAATGGAAGAATTGCAGAGGAAGGCACCCATGAGGAATTGATGGAAAAGAGAGGTAAGTATGCCGGAATTTACGAAGTCCAGAGCCAGTACTACAAGGAGCAGGATGGGAGAACAAACAGGGAGGAAGCGGGCGATGAACAGAGAGGATTTTAAATATATATGGCTGCTTTTTAAAGATATAGCAAGAAGAGAAAAGAAGATAGTGGTATGCGCTTTTCTCCTTTCCATACTGGAAGCAGTAACTCCATATATTACCATATTGTGTACAGGTCTTTTGGTCGATGGCGTATACAGGAAAGAAGAATGGCGGATGTTATTTTTTTATGTTGTATTGGCTCTTACTGTCAAACTTTTAAGCCAGCTGATGTGTTCCCGCATGATAGAATGGTTTAACCAAAAGCTGGATTATACCAGAGAGCTGGATGAGGAACAATTAAACCGCATGAGTCTTTTTATGGACTATGAATATCTGGAAGACACCGGCATCCAGGAACTGCGGACCAGAGCGCTTGCAAGGTCGTTTTTTGGAATAAGAGGATGGCTTCTTCTGCAGACAAAGGAGTTTTTTAAAGGAATTATATCTGTTCTTTCGGCGGTAGTGATTGTATGTCCTATGGTTATCCAGACTAACCATGGAAAGGAAAGCGGAATGTTTTCTTTTTTGGTTTCCCTGCTTTTATTTCTTGTGATTGGCTTGCTGGTATGGGGAAATTACCGGACTGGAATTCGCTACACCAGAAAAGGGATGGAGATATTAGACGAGCTGGATGGCATTCATAACAAAAGCGCATATTATCTTGATATGCTCTCAGGTGTAGAGTCACAAAAAGATTTAAGAATAAACGGACAGCAAAAAGAGATAAATATGGACGTGGATATTTTGTTTGAGGCTTCTAAAAAAGGGGAGTGGAGAATTGGACAGATGTATATAAAGCGTCAGTTTTTTGGCGTTACCTTTACAGGAATCAGCAGCCTTTTGGTTTATCTGTTTGCAGGCATAAAAGCATATCTGGGGCAGATAACGATTGGAAATGTGGTGGCTTATACGGCAAGTATTGTCCAGCTGGCCAGGTCAGCCTCCCACTTTGCCGTTTGTGTAGGGCGGCTGAAATCAGCAGCTGAATATGCAAAAGATTATATCAGCTACAGGGATTTGGAAAAACGAAAGCAGGTAGGAACCATTCCTGTGGAAAAACGCAGGGATAACCGGTTTAAGATTGACTTTGAGCATGTGTCTTTCCGCTATCCGGGAACAGAAAACTATGTAATCCGGGACCTGACCCTTTCTATGGTTATAGGGGAAAAAATGGCGATTGTGGGGAAAAATGGCTCTGGAAAAAGTACCTTTATCAAACTGCTTTGCAGACTGTATGATGTGACAGAAGGGTGTATTAAGTTAAATGGAATTGATATACGTAAATATGATTATCAGGAATATTGTTCGCTGTTTGCTGTTGTGTTTCAGGATTTTTGTATGTTTGCCTTTCCTCTTGGGGAGAACATTGCATCGGGAAGCAGCGTAGAGACACAGAGAGTTAGAGATGCGCTTACAAGAGCAGGTTTTGGGGAACGGCTTTTGGAACTTAAGGAGGGTCTTTTAACCTGTGTGGGCAGGGAGTTTAGCGATAGCGGCGTTTCTTTTTCTGGTGGAGAGGAGCAAAAAATGGCCATTGCACGGGCAATTTACAAGGATGCGCCTTTTGTAATTATGGATGAACCTACGGCGGCGCTGGATCCTTTGGCGGAATGTGATGTTTATGCCGGGTTTAATAAAATGGTTGGGAAAAAGACGGCGCTGTATATCTCCCACAGACTTGCCTCCTGCCGGTTCTGTGAGGATATTCTGGTGTTTGATAAGGGGGAAGTGGTACAAAGAGGAAGCCATGAGGAATTAGAGAAAAGGGAGGGGATTTACAGGGAACTTTGGAATGCGCAGGCGCAGTATTACCAATAAAGAAAGGGAACAAAGGCAGGTTTTGCCGGAGGTCATTTGGACCTCCGGATTTCAATAAGCCTGAATACATCGTCATATATAGAATCCTGATCTTCTAAGTCAATCATAAGCCATTTCTGGCCGTTTCCTTCTTTGGTCTGGCGGTAAATTTCCTGCAATCTTTCTGTGCATTTTGGCAGGATGGATGCAACGGCCTCTTTTTCCTTTTGGCCGATTACCACCATGACAGTAAAGAAAAGCTCTCTGGGATATATGGTGCAAAGGGTTTTCCCAGATTTTTTAAATTTAACATTCCAGCCTGGTTCAAAACTGCAGGAACTAAATTCAATTTTCTCCTTGCAGTTATATTTTGTCTTAATTTCTGTACAAAATTTTTGGAAAAGAGGATTTTTGACATATGTTCCAATTGTATCCAAATCAGGACAAAAATTAGGGGTTTGTAAGTCAATCATAAGTTTTTCCTCATTTTTTCTGATTATAAGTTATCAAATACAACGGTTTCTTTTTCCAGCTCCTCCACAACTTCCTGATTGACGCCCATGCGCTGAGTGATATCTTCCATATCGCCAGCAAGGCTTCTTGTATTGTCTGCAACACTAGAAATGCCATTTGCGCCTTCATCAATGGCTTTGGTAATGGTCCCAATAGAATCTGCAATTTCGGATATAGCATTCTTTAAATGTCCGGTCTGTTCATGAAATTCATCCATGGCCTGACGGATATAGGCGGCGTCCTCCATATACTGGCTGCCGGATTTGACAAAAGACTGAAATTCTGTAAGGACTGAGTGGTTCATATAATCAATCATATGCTGTGCGTTTTCGGAAAGATTATACACAGCGGCAGTGACCTGATTGTTAATATCCTGAATTTTACTGGCAGTTTCCTGACTGGAATCGGCAAGTTCCCGTATTTCCCTGGCAACCACTGCGAAGCCTTTGCCTGCGGCTCCTGCATTGGAAGCTTCCAGAGAAGCGTTCAGGGCGATTAGCCGGGTCTGTTGGGATATGGAAAGAATTCCGCTGGTCAGAGTTTTAATCTGGTCCACGCTTTTGCTTTTTTCAATGGCGTCATTTAAGGAAAGCAGAATTTCTTCTGCCTTGGCGCTGGCAGTATGTGCACTGTTTTTGGCGGACTGCTGCATGGTGTTTGCGCGGTCATTCATTTGGGCTGTATAAGCGGTAATGGCGCTGCTTTTTTCTGCAATATTATGGACATCCAGCCTGACATTTTCTGTGTTGTCATTGATGACAGATACGTTTCCCGCCACATCCTGAAAGGTTGCGGACAGCTGTCCGGCAAGAAAGGAGAGACTGGCGGCGTTTTTTCTGGAAGAGTGTGTTCTTTTTAAAACCTCACCAGTAAGATTGTGTATATGCCCGGAGCTGTCTCTGATGGTGTTTAGAATACTTTTAACAGGGACGACTACATGAGTGGTGATAAGCTTTAAGTCAGCAAACACCAGCAAAATACAGGCAATAGCGGCGGCAATGCCGATTGTCAGGGACAGGAAATACACATGGGAAAGACGCATTCTTGCATCCATGGTCTGTTCACTGATGGAAGCGTCAAGCGCATCAATGTCTGCCTCCATAGCAGAGGCAAAAGCAGCCACATCTCCATTTGCAAGAGCATAGGCATCCTGGGTTTTGTGGCTTGCGCTGGCACAGACTAAAAAAACCAGTGCATGCTTAAAGGAAGCATAATCATCCAGAAGCGTTTCGTACTGCTTTTGGTCTTTGGGGATTACATAAGATTCAAATGCTGCCAGCATCTGGTCCAAAAGAGCTTCTTCCTCTTTAATCTGCTGCACAAGATTAATCATGGTATTATAGTCGGTGGCCACGATATGGCTAAGCGCCATTTTATGAATGTTCATGGATGACTGACAGATTTCGGCCAGACGGCTTTTGCCGTCCATATAGTTATCGGAAATATTGGCGGCGCTTGCGTTTACGTTCCGGATATTAATAATGGAAAGAATATTTGACAAAAGAGCTACAATGCCCAAAAGGGCAATTGGGATAATCAGGCGATGCTTTAAGCTGATTTTTTTCATCATGACAGTTACTCCTTTTATATCTTAACATAAATGCCCTGGAATTTATGGGGCAGTAATTCCTTCAACCATTGTGTCAAGCAGGTTTTGAAGGTTTTTTCCTGAAGGGTTTCCGGCAAGAATTTCTGCAGTAAATGCAGTGACTGGGTCCCAGAAATTGCCTCCAATCCGCTGGAGACAGGAAAATTCTGACTGTTCCAGTAAGGCGGTGATAGCAGGAGAGCTTTGAACCTCCGTTGAGGCGGCAGCATGTATATTGGAGGGGCCCTGACCGCGCATCAGAAAACGGAGTTTCTGGTTCTCTTCATTTGTAATCCATTGGGCCAGTTTTGCAGCCCATTCCTGGTGTTTGGAATAGGCGTTTACTCCAATCAGTTTATAGCCAGAGAAAGAGGCCATCTGGACCTGCTGTCCGGCACAGGTATAGGAGGGGAGCCGGGCGGCGCCAAAGCCGCTTCCCCAGGCGTCTTCCACAGCAACCGCATTCCAGACGCCATTAACTCCCGCGATTATCGTGCCATTTTTGACGCCTTCTAAGAATCCGGCGTCATCTGTGCTTATAAAGCCCGGATGTGCTGCAATTTCAGTCATGGCCTGGGCAACATCTATTCCACGGATCTTTCCTTCGGCGCTGTTCCAGGTACAGTAATTGGTGATGCCATCATCGTTAAGCCCTACCGTAAGCCCTGTATTGCCAAACAGGGAATACACATACCAGCCGGAAGACCATTCCATTGCAACTTTTTTGTCATTTTCTGCGGCAATATCCAGCATTTGGTTTAAAGAAGCAATATCCTCTTTGGAAAAGTACTGTTTGTTATAATAGAGAAAATACCCGTTATCTGCTGTTAGCGGCAGAGCATACAAGGTATCATTTACAGATGCTGCCTGGACAGCTTCAGGCAGATTAGCGCTGCGGATGAAATCTGCGTTTTCCACTGGCTCCAGCGCGCCGGAGGCAACCAGGGTGTTTAATTGGTCGTCCGCAAATGCAAATACATCCGCGCCGTTTTCTAAATCTGCCATCAGAGCATTTGTACAGCTGCTTTCACTCTGCGGCATATATGTAATAAGAAAATCCGCCTGCCCCTGGTAATGAGTTTGAAAATCTTCAATAATCTGCCCAAGCAGTTCTTCATCTTCTTCAGCGCCCCAGACAGTTAAACTGACGGTATCAGAAGTGGGAGCTGGTTCTTCCTTAATGGAAGCAGGACTTTCTTTTTGACATCCGGACAAAAGTAACGCCATCAAAAGGGTTGAAATACATATTCTGGTTTTTCTGTTCATAGCTTTCTCCATAATTGGTAATATTTTACTTATAATATAATATTTTGCAAAATTAAAAAGCTGCTTTCCTGATGATAAAACCACAGGCACAACAGCTTTTTATAGGGAAGATACACAGGTTTTTGCGGCTTTATCCGCGTTCCTTCCACTGTATCATATCTTCATTTGACCAGACCACCTGATTCCGCCCCAGGCTTTTGGCATCGTAGAGCATATTGTCTGCAATCTTTAAATAGGCGTCATATGTATCGTCTGATTTGGGGAATGCAGTGACTCCGCCCATACTGACTGTAACCCATGGAGAAACTGACCCGCTGTGTTCTATATGTAAATCTTCTATTGCCTGACGGATTTTTTTGAAGTGTGCAAATACTTCTTCTGACTCCTGCCCTAAAATAATAGCAATAAATTCTTCTCCGCCGTAACGGGCTAAGAAGTCCGTACTCCGCTGCAGAAAGGAATTTGCAGTCTGGGCAACGGATGCAATCACCTGGTCCCCTGCAGGATGTCCATAGGTGTCATTATATACCTTAAATTTGTCAATATCAAAAATGCAGACAGAGAAAGAAGTCTTTAAGCGGATAGCTTCCTGCCATTTAGAAATGCTGTATTGTTCATAATGTCTCCGGTTTGCGATTCTGGTCAGCTCATCTTCCATGGCCTGCTGTGCGAATTGTACCCGGTACTGGTGCAGTTTAATATGGGTGTTTACCCGCGCTCTGACAATCAGAGGATTAAAAGGCTTGACGATGTAATCCACTGCTCCAAGGATAAGTCCCTGTTCTTCGCTGCGTGTGTCAGAAAGACCGGTAATTAATATTACCGGAATGTGTTCAGTGACCAGCTCTTCCTGCAGCTTTTTCAACAGCATAAACCCATCCATATCCGGTAAAATAACATCCAGAAGAATCAGGGAAAATTTTCCGGTTTTGGCATATGCAAGTCCGTCACTTGCTGTATGGGCGAGACTGACTTTATAATTTCCAGCCAGAATATTTTTCAGGTATCTGGCCTGCATAAGGCTGTCATCAATAATTAATATCTTTTCCATGTAGATGCTCCTTGACTTTATATTGCTAATTATTAATGAAAGAAATGATTTTTCAAATATATGTGGGCAGCTAAATGCCATCTGCCCAACAAATACGAAAAAATATATATTATTATTTAATATACCGATAGTCCAGACGGTCTTAAACATAAGTGATTTTTATGTTATTTCATTCATGCTGGCCTAAATAAAAGTATAGCATATGGATTGGTTTTGTCAATTCTTAGATTTTTTTTAGGCCCTCTTTTTCTACAATTTTATATTTTGATTTCTGTGAGTTTCCAATAACAATGTATTGACAAAAGAATGGATATCGTATATAGTAATATTGTATTAAATAGTTAATACAGTTTTTCACACAGTAAGGAGGGGGAGCGTGATGGACACTCATACAAAAAAAATGATTGCCCCTGTGGTAATAGCCGCAGTTTTAATCAGTTATTATGTGGGATTTTCTGTCGTTTGCATGTTAATCCCTATTCCGCTGGCGTTTAAGCTTCTCTTTGGACTGGCGCCGCTTGCGCTTGCAGGCGTGAGCATTTATGTTCTGGTGGAGCGAATTAAGGAGATAAGGAGTGGTGAGGAAGATGATCTTAGTAAATACTGATTACATTACAGGGAAGAATCTTGAGATGCTTGGACTTGTAAAGGGAAGTACCATACAATCCAAGAATATCGGGCGGGATATTACCCAAAGCTTTAAAACAATCGTAGGCGGTGAACTTGGCGCCTACACAGAAATGATGAATGATGCAAGAGCGCTGGCCACAAAGAGAATGGTGGCGGAGGCAGAGGCTTTAGGCGCCGACGCTGTTGTTAATATCCGTTATGCTTCCGCAGCAGTTATGCAGGGAGCCGCAGAAGTTATGGCTTATGGAACAGCTGTAAAGTTTGTTTAAAAATTGTATCTTGCTAATAACGATTGGAACGCCTCGCAAGAACCTGCCTGAAAGCAGTTTTTGCGGGGCGTCTGGTTTTGTATGGCGGTATAATTACCAATAAATCACATATACTATCTCCCAAAACAGCAGGGCATTATTTTTAACAAATTGATGTAAGCCAAATGGATATAGACAGGGGGATAAGATGGAATCAATTTGGACGGCGGAGACGGAAATCAAAAGACGGGAACCTCTTTCGGGAAATTTGGAGACAGAAGTAGTTGTAATTGGGGCGGGTCTTACAGGGATTTTGACGGCTTATTATTTAAAGCAAGCAGGTATTTTGCCGCTGGTTCTGGAGGCAGACAGGATTGGAAGCGGACAGACAAAAAACACAACAGCCAAAATCACATCCCAGCATGGACTGATTTATCACAGGCTGATACAGACCTTCGGCAGGGAAATGGCAGCGCATTATGCGATGGCAAATGAAAATGCAATTGGAGCGTATGAGAGGCTGATACAGGAAAAAGGGATTGTCTGTGATTTTACGAAAGACATTGCCTGCTTATATTCGGAAGTGGAAGAAGATATACTGCGGCAGGAAGCCTGGGCAGCAGAATCTCTTGGCATAAAGGCCTCTTTTGGGAAGGAATGCGCTCTGCCATTTCCTGTGGCAGGAGTAACCAAATTTGAACATCAGGCAAGGTTCCATCCTCTGAAATTTTTATCGGCCATGGCAGAGGAAGTGTCTGTTTATGAACAGACGAAGGTATTGGAGGTAAAAGAACAGCTGGTGGAAACGGATAAAGGATGTGTCAGGGCGGAGCATATTGTATTTGCTGCACACTTTCCATTTATTAATGTGCCTGGGTACTATTTTGCAAAGATGTATCAGGAGCTGAGTTATGTAGTGGCGCTTAAGGGTGCAGGCAGGATGGACGGTATGTACCTGGGAATTGACGAAGGAGGGTTTTCTTTCCGTCCACAGGGAGAATTACTGCTCCTTGGCGGGGGAAAACACCGGACAGGGCAGAATAAAAAAGGTGGACAATATGAAATCCTTCGGGAAATGGCAGAAATATTTTATCCGGGCTGTCAGGAATCCGCCTGTTGGTCTGCTCAGGACTGTATGACACTGGACGGTATTCCGTATATTGGCCGTTTTTCAGAAAAAAGGCCAAATTGGTACATTGCCACAGGGTTTGGAAAATGGGGAATGACATCTGCCATGGTAAGCGCGCATATCCTTACAGCTATGATTACAGGACAGGATTGCCCGGAAGCAGATATTTTTTCTCCCAGGCGGAAGGTCACGGCAAAGGCGGTTAAGGAGCTGGTTTGTCATGGGGCTTATACCATAAAAGGCCTTGCAAAGCATTTTTTGCCTCCAGGGGAGGGAGAAATCCTCCCTAACTGCCCCCATATGGGCTGCCGGCTGGAATGGAACCCGGATGAGCAAAGCTATGATTGCCCCTGCCACGGTTCCCGCTTTGACCAAGAGGGGAAGCTGATTGATGGGCCTGCACAGACAGATTGCCAAAAGAGATATCCGAACCTTGAGAAGTGACAGGTCATGCTCTTTAGGGCATGACCATTTTTTCCTAAAACATGTTTGAAAACATTAGATGACAAATTAGGAATACTGCTTGACTTTTAATTCTTACTTGTGTAATATTTACATAGTAAAAATGCAGCAGGTATCTTTAGGGATGACATATTTATATAAACAGGGGGATATTGATGAAAGGGCTGGTTTATAGCATAAAAGCGGTGGGATGTGCAGCAGTGTGTGCGCTTGTTTTAAGCGCCTGTTCCGGCGATGGCATCAGGGAAAAGGAGCAGGCGGTTCTAAGAAAAGAGGAAGAAAAGGCACAGGAATTTCAAACTGGTAAACTGACACAGGAGGTGGAAGCGCATAGAGCGCTGGCAGAAGTAATCAGGGCAGCCATTTCTGAAAATGTAGTTTCAGAACCAGAAATAACAGAAGCGGACTGGTCAGATTATTTCGAAGGCTTAAATGGGGCAGCTGTTATATATGATGCTTCTAATAGGAAGTATATGATATTTAACAGTGAACTTGCCAATTTACGAAGGTCCCCCTGCTCTACATTTAAAATCATTTCATCCCTGATTGCGCTGGAAAATGGAATCATCCGGCCGGAGCAATCAACCCATACATGGAGCGGTGAGGTGTTCTGGAATGAAAACTGGAATCATGACATTGATTTTGAGGAGGCGTTTAGAGATTCCTGTGTCTGGTATTTCCGGGAGATTATAGATGAAATAGGGCAGGAGATAATGCAGGAAGAGCTAAACAGACTTTCTTATGGAAACTGTGATATTTCTGACTGGGAGGGGAGAGATAACACCAATAATAATAACCGGGCATTAACCGGTTTTTGGATTGAATCATCACTGGCCATTTCACCCAAAGAACAGACAGAAGTGATGGAGCGTATTTTTGGAGCGAATTCTGTTTATCGGAAGGAAACACTAAGATGGTTAAAGCAGGTTATGTTAGCGCCAGAGCAAAATGAGAAGGACATTACCATTTATGGAAAGACCGGAATGGGAAAGATGGGGGGGATTTTGGCAGACGCCTGGTTTACCGGATTTGCGGAAAGTAAAAAGGGAAATATTTATTTTTGCATATATCTTGGAAGAACGGATAATGAGGATGTATCCAGCGCTAAAGCAAAGGAAATTGCTCTCCGACTGGCGCCGGATTATTGCAGAGGCTGATTTTACAGTTATGCTCTGGGCAGAAATGAGAGGTCTTTATGAATAAAACAAGAAAAATAAAACGACTTTTAATATTGCTGACAGCCATTGTTTTGTTAATTCTTTGTTATTCCCGTTATGTGGAGCCAGAGATGCTGATTTTGAAAGAGATTTCTGTGGAAACAGATATGGACATTGAAACATGCAGGGCAATATTTTTTACAGACACCCACTTTGGAGAGCTGTACGATGAAACGCATATAAAGAAAATTGTAGATGTGATTAATGGAAGGAAAGCGGATATTGTAATCTTTGGCGGGGATTTACTTGACAATTATGGGCGTGATAAAGAGATATTAGACATGGATTACCTGGGGGACGAACTGGGACGGATACAGGCTAAAGAAGGAAAATATGCAGTGTTTGGGAACCATGACTATGGGGGCGGAGCGTTTCGCATATATGAAAAATTTCTTGGGGAATGTGGATTTCAGGTATTGGTAAATGAAAGTGTGTTTCTTGAAAAATTTAGAATGGATTTGATTGGGTTTGATGATTATCTGTTAGGGCAGATGGACTCTGATTTATGTTGTGGGCAAAAAAACAGGTTTCATTTGATTGTAGCCCATGAGCCGTTCCTGTCCGGCTTTATTGAAGGGACAGGCGACAATTTTGTGCTGGCAGGACATACCCATGGCGGACAGGTATCCGTTCCGTATTTTACCAAAAGGCAGATTCCTGCAGGGTCCGGAGAATTTGTAAAGGGGCTGTATGGGACAGAGGATGTTGGGGCGCCTGTTCCGGTGCAGATGTATGTCAGCAGTGGAATTGGGTTAACCCAATATCCGTTCAGACTATTTAATGTGCCGGAAATTATAGAGGTTAACTTTTTTAAAAGACAGTTATGAGTCTGAATGATTTTCCATCTCAAAAATCCAAATCTTTTTCTTCATCCCCCTTTCCAAAAGTCTAAGGTTTATGCTATGATATTAAAAATAAAATGAATATGTAAAAACGGAGGAACCAAA
>CAMUHA010000036.1 GCA_947088515.1 uncultured bacterium | reverse complement strand
GAATCAGTGGCGCTTATGGAAAAAATTTTTGCTGATGGAGCAGGTTGATAGATGGCAAGATTTATATACCGGATGCAAAGCATTCTGGACATCAAAGAAAAAATGGAAGAACAGGCAAGAATGGAGTTTGCCGCTGCCAGAATGCGATTGGACGAAGAGGAAGAAAAGTTACAGCTTCTAAAGGATAGAAAAACAGCCTACGAGGAACATGGCAGGGTACTAAGGAAAGACAGCCTGAAGGTTTTGGATTTAAGAGAAAATCAGGATGCCATTGCAAGAATGAATGAGTATATTGCCTACCAGCAGGGGCAGGTACATATTGCAGAGCAGCAGCTTGAGGAGGCCAGATACAAACTCCAGACTGCCATGCAGGAAAGCAAGACTCATGAAAAACTTAGGGAAAAAGCTTTTGACGAGTTTATGCGGGAAGAAAATGCCAGGGAAGCGAAAGAAATTGATGAGCTGGTCAGCTATACGCATGGACGTAGGTAAAGCGAATAGAGTATAACTGGAAGTGTGGAAGTGGATATGCCAATTGATGATGTGTTGAGCCCTGAGGATGAAAAGCTGGAAAGACAGCGTCTGAAGGAAGAAAAGAAAAAACTGAAAAATGAAAAGAAGGAACAGCGTAAGGCAGCTAAAGCCAAGGCAAGAGAACTTGCAAACCAGGAAGATGATTTGCTGGATGGTGAAGGAGCGGGTAATGGCTCTGTGTTTTTAGTAACCTTTATAATTGTTCTGGTTTGGATTGCAATTTTATGCTTGGTTGTTAAGCTTGATTTAGGTGGTTTTGGAAGTAATGTGCTGACTCCGATATTGAAGGATATACCAGTGATTAATCTGATTCTTCCCAAAGCCGGCGAACCAGTTCTTGAGGGGGAAGAAGAGGATGCTTATGGAGGTTACACTGACCTTCGTGAGGCCGTTGATTATATTAAAGAGTTAGAACTTGAGCTTGAGCGTGCCCAGACTGCCCAGTCAGACAATTCTGAAGAAATGGCGCAGCTTAAGGCAGAGGTGGAGCGTCTTAAAACTTTTGAGGACAGTCAGGTTGATTTCCAGAGAATTAAGACGGAATTTTATGAAGAAGTTGTTTACGCGGATAATGGACCTGGACTGGAAGCTTACAGAAGCTATTATGAGCAAATGGACCCGGCCACCGCAGAATATCTGTACAAACAGGTAGTTGCACAGCTGGAAGAAAGTGATGAAATCAGGGAATATGCCCAGACATATTCTTCCATGAAACCAAAGGCAGCGGCAGCTATATTTGAAACAATGACAGATAATCTGGAACTTGTAGCCCGAATATTGGGTTCAATGGCGGCAGATGACAGAGGAAGTATTTTGGGAGTAATGGACCCGGAAGTAGCGGCTAGACTCACCAAAATAATGGACCCTGAATATTAATAATCTATCTGTGCCTTAAACCATATAAATGAACCTTGAAAAAAAGTCTGCATAAGACTTATAAGGAAGGAGGAATGAAAATGACGAGTACACCTGTAAAAGAGTTGAATCCTCTAATGGGTTATGTTGGAGGAAAGAACTTTGGACGGGCGGGCAGCTTAGGTCAGTCTGGAGGCTTTGGTGATGTGATGAATATGGCTAAAAGTTTTGGACAGGGAAAAGAAAATACCATATCGCCGCCACGTCAGACGGACAAAACGCCTGCCACAGATGCACTAAAAAAACGTCCGGAAACGGTAAAACCCGAAAAAAATCCACAAGACACAGCAAAAACAGATGTTGCGTCAGATGATGGAACCGAGGCAGTGAAAGAGGCTGGAGAGAAAGTTATCCAGGAAATTGCAAAGGAATTTGGGGTTACAGAAGAGGAAGTTGTGCAGGCAATGGAAGCGCTTGGTCTTTCTTTAGCATCGCTTTTTGACCCGGCCAGTTTGACTCAGCTTGCGCTGATGCTTGGCGGAGAACAGGACCCGGCAGCGCTTCTTACCGATGAAAATCTCTTTGCCAGTCTGCAGAATATTCTTAAGGTGGCAGAGGAAACCAAAGCAGGGCTGATGCAGGAAATGAATCTTAGCCTGGAAGATTTTAAAAGTATGCTTGAGGGTATGAAAAATGCCGGACAGCAGGGAGAAGATGGACTGATAAGCGCTGATGCACAGGAAGATGCGCCGCAGATTACAGTTGAAGTAAAAGCTGGCGATGAAACTGTAAAGCTTGCTGCTGATGAAAATGGAAATGCCATTAAAACAGTGGAAGTTGTGCCATCAAACGCCAAAGAAAATGTTTCTGAAGAATCAGACAGACACAGTCAGAAAGACGGCGAAGGAAAAGGGCAGGCAGAAGGAGAATTACAGGCTGGAAATCCCCTGATTGATTCCCTGACACAAAATAAACCACAAGTGTCAGAAGTGCCTTTTGAGCAGATGACGCCTATGTTAAGTGAACAGACTAAAGATATTATGAATCAGATTATGGATTATATGAAAATTCAGTTAAAGCCAGGCATGGACCAGCTTGAAATGCAGCTGCATCCTGAAAGCCTTGGAACGGTTCATATTCAGCTTTTATCTAAAGGCGGTGAGGTAACTGCCCATTTTCAGGTACAAAATGAAGCTGTAAAGGCAGCCCTTGAAAGTCAGATAACCACCTTACAGGAAAGTTTAAAGGAGCAGGGGGTTAAAGTGGAGGCTGTTCAGGTCACTGTGGAAAACCATGGATTTGAAAGTAATCTGTGGCAGGGACAGGGAAGGGAAGAAAATGCTTCATCCCAGGGCGGAAGGAAAACGCCAAGAAGAATTAATTTGAATGAAATTGGTGGTTTTTCAGAAGAAGACGCAACGGAAGAAGAGATTCTTACAGCCAGCATAATGGCAGCAAACGGAAATACAGTAGATTATACTGTATAATATAAAATGGCGCTTGAGTGCAGAAAGTGAGGTTTTTATGTCAGTAAGTGCGGTTATAAAAGATGGAAAATTAATAGAGTCTGCATCTGAGAGTTCTGTTAAAAATGCTGTTGCCAAAAATGGCATGGATAAGGAAGCTTTTTTACAGCTTTTAGTAGCCCAGATGAAATATCAGGACCCTTTAGAGCCTACTTCCAATACGGAGTACATTTCCCAGTATGCTACTTTTGCACAGGTAGAACAAATGCAGAATATGGCAGCGACTATGGAGCTTTCCAGAGCATCTTCTATGGTCGGTAAACTGGTTGAAATAATAACCAAGGATAGTTCCGGTAATATGAAATCTGTCAGCGGTATTGTGGAATATGTAACCTATGAAAATCATAAAGCCTTTGTATCGGTGAATGGGGAATTATATTCTGCAGATGATGTGAATGCGGTAATTGATGAAACCTACCAGACAGCCTTTGATATTGCGGCAGCCTTTATAGCTGCAATGGATAGTCTGCCAAAGCTTTCTATGCTTACCATTGAGGATAAAGAAAAAGTTGAAGCAGTCCAGAAGGCCTTTAACAGTATGACAGCTTACCAGCAGGGCTTTATCAGTGAAGAGTACATTAATAAGCTTCAGAAATATGTGGAGAAGATGGCTGAACTGGTGGAAGCAGCAGGCGGAGATAAAGATGATGGTGAAGGTGGAGACGGAGAAACCGGAGACACCGAAACTGATGGGAGTGTAGAAGACTCAGATAAGACCGAAGGTACAGGCGGAAGTGATGGAGATTCATCTGCCGGAGGTGAAAGCGCTTAAAATAATATAAATGCAGGATGCGATAACAGCTCAAGGAGGAGAAATACATGAAGATTCAGGATAATAAGTTCCTTTCAATTGAACAGTTACAAGACCAGTATTTAAATCAGAATAAAAACGCTGTGCAGACTAAGAATCTGGATGGAAAATCCTTTCAGGAAATTTTAGAGAGCAGCCGGATTAAATCAACTGGAGAAGTTCGCTTTTCAAAGCATGCGGCTGGAAGACTGGCAGACCGTAATATTGAACTTACAAGCAGTCAGATGGAACGCTTGCAGGAAGGAACACAGAAGGCGCAGCAGAAAGGAATTAAGGAGTCACTTGTAATCGTTGACCAGCTTGCTTTTATTGTTAACATACCTAACAATACAGTAGTAACAGCGATGAACCAGAGTGACACAGCAGAGAATATATTTACAAATATTGATGGCGCCGTAATTATTTAGCCGGACCTTTTATAAGGAGGCTATCAGTTCCCGACTGACAGAAGGGACGCTTGCGGCAATAGAGTGAAGGAGGTCACTACATTATGATGAGATCATTGTTTGCTGGTGTGGCAGGTTTAAGAACACACCAGACAAGAATGGACGTTATTGGTAATAATATTGCCAATGTTAATACTACAGCTTATAAATCACAATCTATGACATTTAGTGATTTGATGTACCAGACAACACAGGCTGCTTCTGGTGCAAGCGCTACAAGAGGTGGTATAAATGCAAGACAGATTGGTCTTGGTTCCAAAACCGGGTCTATTAAAACAGCTATTGCAAATCAGGGGTCGGCACAGTCTACCAATGACCCTTTTGACATTATGATAAGTGGGGATGCGTTTTTTGTTGTTAGTAATGGTGTGGATAAGATGTTTACCAGAGATGGTTCCTTCTATATAGATGGAAAAGGAAATCTTGCCATGACCAGTACCGGATATAATGTTCTCGGATGGCAGGAGCAGGATGAGTCAGGAAATATACTGAAGAAAGAAGTAAAGCCGCTGCGTATCATGACAAATGAGAATATGACATATCCTCCGGAAGCGACTACCCAGGCAGTTGTTTCAGGTCTTTGCGATAAGAATGATGCGGATATAAATAACCCGGACGGTAAGCAGATGAATCTGGAAATTTTTGATAAGCAGGGATACAGCTATACAGTACAGATGTCAATTCATGCAGTTAATAAAGATGAACAGTATTATGTGCAGCTGGATGATATCCTTGATTCAACAGGCAAATCTATTCTTAAAGACGCCAATGGCCAGCCGCTTCCTAATACAGCAGTTTCTTTGGGACTGGTAGGGGGTGGCGCGGCAGCCCAGCCTCCTGGTGTGACGATTAATGCTCCTTATGGTTCGGCAACACTTAACTACGTAAAGGGAAGCGGACTTTTTGAAAGTGTAGGTCAGGCAGCCGGAACTGCTTACGACCCACAAACTGGAGTTGGAAAAAAGCTTGGATTAAACTTTGATGCAACAACATTCCCTAATTTCGAGAATGTGGAAATAGATTTTTCCAGTACCTTTAATTTTGATAAAAATGGTGTGGCTACTCTTTCAGCAGTTGCAGGACTTGAGGGAACTGGTGAAGGGTCCGGGTTCCGTCAGGGTGGCTTAAGCGGCATCACTGTCCAGAATAATGGTGTAATTTATGGAACTTATGATAATGGACAAAGAAAGGTATTAGGACAGATAGCAGTTGCAACATTTGCCAATCCTTCTGGTCTTTCCAAAGAAGGAGAAAACCTTTATTCATCAACTTTAAACTCAGGTGAGTTTGATGGTATTGGTGTGGATATTTCAACTACCAGCGGTAAGATGGAATCTGGTGTTCTGGAAATGAGTAATGTGGATTTGTCCCAGGAGTTTACCGATATGATTACCACGCAGCGTGGTTTCCAGGCAAACAGCCGTATTATTACGGTTTCAGATACTCTTTTAGAGGAGTTGACAAATCTGAAGAGATAAAATTTTAAGATTTAGCCAGTAGATATGTGATATATTATAGTCAGATATAGATACATTAAAAGGAGGGGACCTGGCAGAAAGCTGGTTCCCTCTGATTTTGGGGAATGAATTGGTTGCAGTGTAGGTTTTGAGAAAAAGCTGCTTATTATGAAAAAAATTACAGTGGCAATAGAGGGAAAGAAGTGATATGATATGATTGAAGTAACGAAGATTAATGGCAGTAAAGTATTAATTAATCCGGATTTGATGGAACTTGTGGAGGAAACGCCTGATACGGTAATTGCATTTACCACAGGAAGAAAAATAATTGTAAAAGAAAGTAGACAAGACGTGAAAAATCTTGTAAAATCGTATAGAAAGGATATTTTTGCGGGTTGACGCAAAAGAGGTGAGAGATAATGGATATAGCGTCATTGTTGGGGATAGTGCTTTGTTTTGCAATGTTGGTATATGGTATCATAGATGCGGCAGGTATTGAAAACATATTTTCGCGCTATGTTGATGTGCCCTCTGCAGTTATCACCTTTGGTGGTTCATTCTTTGCAGTTCTTGCATCCAAGTCATTGGATGAGTACATAGGCGGTCTTAAAAGCTTTACATTGATATTTAAGTCACCTGCAATGGATGTTAAGGCCATGATACAAAAAATAATTGATCTGTCCAATGTTGCCCGAAAGGAAGGTTTGCTTTCTCTGGAAGAAGCGGCGGGAGATTTGGATGATGAATTTATGAAAAAGGGAATCTTGCTTATTGTAGATGGTACAGATCCTGAACTTGTTCGTGGGATTATGGAGACAGAACTGGTAAGTACTGAAGAGAGGCATAAAAATAAAATTTCCTTTTGGGAAGATTTGGGTTCAATGGGACCTGCCTGGGGTATGATTGGTACGCTGGTGGGACTTGTAAATATGTTATATGAAATGGATAATCCGGCTACGATTGGACCATCTATGGCGGTTGCGCTGATAACAACATTATATGGTTCCGTACTTGCAAACTGGATTTGCGGACCTGTTTCCGGTAAGCTTAAGGCAAACAACGCAAAAGAGATTATGATTAAAGAAATTATGATTGAAGGACTTTTATCTATTCAGGCAGGGGAAAATCCGCGTGTAATAGAAGAAAAACTGAAATCTTTCTTATCACCTGGTGATAGGGCAAATTCGGATGCCGGAGGTGAGTTAGATGGCTAAGAGGAAGCAGGATGACCCACCGAAAGGTTCGCCGGCATGGATGAATACTTTTTCCGACCTTATGAATCTCCTCCTTTGCTTTTTTGTTATGTTGTTCTCCATGTCAACTATGGATGCACAAAAATTTGAACTTCTGGCAGCATCGTTCAGCCAGACATTCAGCGTTTTTACAGCAGGAGCTTCAGCTATTGGAGATGGGGTGCTTATTAGTAATGGCGTCAGCCAGCTAAATGAGCTGGATGAATATATTAACAGTACAGGCCGGGATGCGGAAGGCTCTATGATGCCGGAAAAGCTGGAGACAGCCACAGAGGTAATTGAAGAGGCCAAGCTGAAAGAATCAGAAGAAATGGCTGAGAGGATAGAAGAAGTTCTTGAAGAAAAAAATTTAGAAAAAGAAGTGGATATAGAATTTACTGCCCAGTATGTGCAGCTTACCTTAAATGGCGCCCTTTTATTTGATTCAGGGAAAGTGGATATCAAAGAGGATGCGCTGCCCTTAATGGGACAATTGGGGATCATTCTCCAGAGATTTGGACAGGGAATTATTGAAATAGAAGGGCATACAGATAATGTGCCCATGTCTGGGGCTAAGTATTCCAATAATGATGAATTAAGCAGTGGGCGTGCCCTTGCAGTCTTTTATTATCTAATGGAAAATACTACGCTTGATGCAGGAAGAATTAAACACGCGGGGAGAGGCGAATACATTCCAATAGCGGATAACTCCACAGAGGAAGGAAGAGCCAAAAACAGACGTGTTGAAATAAAAATATATAATTCATTAAGCTCATATTAAAGGGAGAAAGGTTGTAAAAAATATGAAAAGGAACCTGATTTCAATAATTATTTTAGCATTGCTGGTAGTGAATATCGTACTTACATCTATTATGATGTTCAGTGTAGTCAGCACAAACAAAAAGACAGCATCGCTGGTTACAGATGTAGCGTCGGCAATTAACCTTGAGATACAGGGGGGATGGGGAGACCCAATGTCTCCTGCGGCAGCGGTTCCTTTAGAGGACACAGCTACTTATACAATTAAAGATCTTACAATACCCATGAAGAGGGCTGAAACAGATGATAAGGACCATTTTGGCGTACTTACAGTAGTTTTGTCTATGAACACCAAGCATGAGGAGTATAAAGCTCAGGGAGAGGGAGACCTTTCAGGCAGAGAGGATTTAATCAGAGGAAAGATTAATGATGCAGTAGGACAATATACAGCAGAAGAGGCTAAAGGCAACCCGGATATGGTAAAAGAGGCGATATTAAATAGCGTCCAACAGCTTTATGGTTCAGATTTTATCTTTGATGTAACACTAAGCAGCGCCATTTATCAGTAGAAGCGGTAGTTTTAATCAAACTGCGGCAGAAATGAAGGAGGTGGGAAAGTCGTGGGTGAGGTGTTATCTCAAAGTGAGATAGATAATTTGCTTGCCGCCTTAAGCAATGGTGAGCTGGATGTGGATGATATGCAGGATAAGGGGGAAAAGCAGGTTAAGGACTATGATTTTAAACGACCTGCAAAGTTTTCAAAAGAACACTTAAGAACCCTTGAAATGTTATTTGAACATTATGGAAGACTGATTTCCACAAATCTTCCGGTATATCTGCGAAAGAATGTACAGGTATCAGTGGCAAGTTCTGAAACAGTTACTTTCTCAGAATTTTCCAATGCACTTTCTAATCCTGTAATACTTGGAATTGTGGATTTTAGTCCTTTAAATGGGAATATTATTATAGAAATGTCTTCAAATCTTGGGTTTGCCATGATTGACAGGATGCTTGGAGGGCAGGGGCTTCCACTTGAAAAAAGCAGGGACTTTTCTGAAATTGAAATGATTATTCTGCAAAAACTGATGGTAGTTTGTATGCAGCTTTTACATGACCCATGGAAGAATGTTATTGAAATTGAACCCATGTTGGATAGAATAGAAACGAATGCTCAGTTTGCACAGGTGATTGCACCGAATGACATGATAGCTATTGTTTCCATGAATGTTAAAGTCGGCGATGTGGAGGGGCTTATGAATATATGTCTTCCGTTCTTTACACTGGAAGATGTAATGGATAAGCTGAATACCAAATACTGGTACTCAACGCTGGAGAAAGATAATAAGGTTGATTACGAAGAGCATATAGAAACGCTCATAAAAAGATTAGATGTACCGATAAAGGCAGTCCTTGGAAGGAGTCAGGTATCTGTAAATGATTTCTTAAATTTGCAGGTTGGCGATATCATACGACTGGATAGTAAAGTAGATATGGATATGAACATATATGTAGGAAATATCAGAAAATTTACTGCGCTCCCAGGTTCCAGCAAGGATAAATATGCAGTACGGATAACATCAGTAATCAGAGAGGAGGAGTAACACATGGATGAGATGCTATCGCAGGATGAAATAAATGCATTGCTTACAGGCATGGATTTGTCTGACAATGCAGAACAGCCGTCTGCTTCAGACGGCGGTGAATCAGTAGATGAGAGTCTGCTTACACCGGATGAAAGAGATGCAGTTGGTGAAATCGCTAATATTAGTATGGGGTCTTCTGCAACTACCCTGTATTCATTGCTAAACAGGAAAGTAAATATTACAACGCCTGTGGTGACAATGGCAAATTGGAATACAGTGGTGGCAGATTATGAACGTCCCTGCGTTTTTATCCAAATACATTATACGGCGGGACTGGATGGCTCTAATATCATGATTTTAAAGGAACATGATGTTAAGGTTATTACAGACTTGATGATGGGAGGAGACGGAAGCAATACGGAGGGAGAGTTAGGTGAATTGCACTTAAGTGCAATTTCAGAGGCGATGAACCAAATGATGGGTTCAGCGGCTACCTCAATGTCCACAATGCTTGGAAAGATGATAGATATCAGCCCCCCAGAGGCCACTTTGATGGATTTAAATGACTTCAAAAATGGCGGGGAGATTGCAGGTTTTCTGGATGGCACATTTGTAAAGATTTCATTCAGAATGCAGGTAGACGATTTGATTGATTCAACAATCATGCAGTTGTATCCTGTAGATTTTGCCGGAACGCTTTATGATACATTTATGTCCACCCAGATGCCGGAAGAATCAGCAAGTCCGGCGGCGCCTGAGCCGGCGCCGGCGCCTTATACGCCCCCGGCGGCAGATATGTCTGTGGGAACGCCTAACATGGGTCAGATGAATATGAACATGGGAATGGGGACACCACAGATGGATATGGGCATGCAGATGAACGGTATGCAAAATATGCCGCAAATGGGTATGCCTATGATGGGGATGAACGGAGCTATGGGAATGCCCATGATGAACATGGGAATGCCGCAGATGAACATGCAGAATATGAATATACAGCCTGTACAGTTCCAGAGCTTCAACAATGACATGAGTGCCATGACAGGACAGGAAAATATTGGCCTTATCAAAGATGTACCCTTGGACATTACCGTTGAACTTGGTAGAACAAAAAAATCTATATCAGAAATACTGGACTTTACACCAGGAACTATTATAGAATTGGATAAGATTGCTGGTGAGCCTATAGATGTGCTTGTAAATGGTAAGCTTGTTGCAAAGGGTGAAGTCGTGGTTATTGAAGAAAACTTTAGTGTTCGTGTAACAGAAATAATAAAGTAAAAAGTAGGAGAGTAGAAAATGGCAAAAAATATTTTAATTGTTGATGATGCGGCATTTATGCGTATGATGATTAAGGACATTCTTACAAAGAATGGCTATAACGTTGTCGGTGAGGCAGAAAACGGCGCAAAGGCTTTTGAAAAATACAGCGAATTAAAGCCCGATTTGGTACTTATGGATATTACTATGCCAGAAGTTGACGGCATTGCGGCGTTGAAGAAGATTAAGGGTGCAGACCCAAATGCTATGGTCATAATGTGTTCTGCTATGGGACAGCAGGCAATGGTAATAGAGGCAATTCAAGGAGGAGCAAAGGACTTTATTGTTAAGCCATTCCAGCCTGAACGTGTTCTGGAAGCTGTAAAGAAGGTAGTTGGCTGATATGCTCCTTGCAATTTCATCAAGAGCGGATAATTATTTCCAGTTTATCACAGTACTGATTCTTTTTGTACTTGTGCTTTTGATTACCTATCTGGTTACCAGGTGGGTCGCAAAGTACCAGCGGGAAAGAATCAGTTCTGGAAATCTTGAGATTATTGAAACTTGCAGGGTCGCGCCAAATAAATATGTTCAGATTGTAAGAACAGGTAAAAAGTATTTGGTGATTGCCATTGGGAAAGATGAAGTGCATATGCTTTCGGAGCTTTCAGCAGATGAACTTGACCTTCAGGAAAATCCACAGGGACAGGCGATGGATTTTGCCGATATTTTAGACAGGGTAAAGAAATTGAAGGAAAAAGATAAAGGCTAAGGGATTAAGACATAATATGAAAAAGAGTTTTGCCCTAAAAAAGATAATTAAGATAATATGCCTGCTAATGTTAGTAGGCATATTCTGTATTATTCCACAATCAGAGGCAAGAGCAGCAGGTGATTTGGAGCTTACAAGAGATAGAGAGGAAAGAACCAATATCAATGAACCGGGCAGTTCAGAGTCCATGGAAGAATTGTCAGAAATAAATATTGCAAATAACTTAACGGTTACTGTTGATGGCGGAAATGGACAGTTAAATGGGAATCTGCGGATTCTTCTGACACTGACGATGATAGGACTGGCGCCGATATTGATTATTATGTTGACGTCGTTTACCAGGACAATCATTGTTCTTCATTTTACGAGAGCTGCACTAAATACCCAAACGGCGCCGCCTAATCAGGTGCTGATTGGGTTAGCTTTGTTTTTGACATATTTCATTATGCAGCCTTCAATTGTGGAGATTTATGAAGAAGCAATAGTTCCCTTTGAGGCCGGAGAGATTTCGCAGGAAGAATTTTTGGAAGCTGGTATTAAGCCTTTAAGGGAATTTATGTATAGGCAGACACAGGCAGAAGATGTAAGAACTTTTCTTGACATTTCAGGTCAGGAGTGGGATGGTACTCTGGAAGGAATTTCTCTTGGCGTGCTAGTGCCAAGCTTTATTATTGGTGAGTTAAGACAGGCGTTTATTATTGGATTTGTAATATATATTCCATTTATTGTTATAGATATGGTTATTGCCTCAACTTTAATGAGTATGGGGATGATGATGTTGCCGCCTACAACAATTTCTATGCCGTTTAAGATTTTGTTGTTTGTTCTTGCAGATGGATGGAATTTAATTGTGGTAGAGTTGGTTAAGACATTTAAATAAATATTAAATGATATTTTTTCATATTTCCTATTATATTTGTGCAGTATCATAGATGGGAGCCTGTGGTATATGGAGGTAAAAATATGACAATTGATGAGGTTACAGCTATTGCAAGTTCGGCGCTTTTTACTATAATAAAAGTTGCAGCGCCAATTCTTTTAGTGTCACTTTGTGTAGGGTTAATCGTCAGTATTTTTCAGACAGTAACATCTATCCAGGAGCAGACGTTAACTTTTGTGCCTAAGATACTTGCAGTATTTCTGGCGTTGATTGTAATGGGAAACTGGATGTTGGAGGAAATGTCTGGGTTTATGGTGCAGCTGTGGTCGAATTTCAGTAATTATGTCAGGTAACGTTTTATGCTGGAAACAACTTTTAGCTATGCGGATCTTGAATACTTACTTCTGATATTTGTCAGGGTTGCCAGTTTTGTTTATGTAGCTCCTTTTTTCAGTATGTCGAATACTCCCAAAAGGGTTAGAGTGGCGTTAAGTTTTTTGGTTGCGGTTTTGTTTTACCAAGTGTTGCCGTATCAGAGAGTTGTCTATGATACATTGACAGGTTATACCATAATTGTACTGAAAGAAGTGATTACAGGATTGATTATTGGTTTTGCCGCTAATTTGTGTGCGACAGTGGTTTCTTTTGCCGGACGGATAGCGGATATGGAAATGGGGCTTGCCATGGCAAGCATGATGGACCCTACTACCAGGCAGAATACCTCTATCACAGGTGTTTATTATAATTATATGGTTTTGCTTATGTTGTTTCTTTCAGGTATGCACAGATATCTTCTCAAGGCATTGGCAGAAACGTATACCTTAATTCCAATTAATGGTGCGGTATTTAGACATGAAGCGCTTTTATCCTCCCTAATGGAATTTTTGTCGAACTACATTTTTATTGGTTTTCGGATATGTCTTCCCATATTTGCGGTTATGGTAACTTTAAATGCGGTGCTTGGTATTCTTGCCAAGGTTTCTCCCCAGATAAACATGTTTGCTGTAGGAATGCAGATGAAAGTACTGGTTGGAATTAGTATTTTGTTTTTTTCGACATCAATGTTAAGCGGAGCTGCTACTTTTATATATGACCAAATGAGGCATATGGTAGCTGTTTTTGTGGAAGTTATGATGCCATAACTAAAAGTAATTATGATATGGTATCTGCCAAAAGATGGAGACATATATAGGGAGGCAGTTTTTTGGGAAAAAGTAAAATAATATTACAATATAATCTACAGTTTTTTGCAAAAGATGGACCAGGCGGTGAAAAAACGGAACAGCCTACTGCAAAAAAACTGAGAGATGCCAGGAGAGAAGGGCAGGTGGCAAAGAGTAAGGAGATTGTCAATGCTTTTGGTATACTTTCTTTATTCTTACTGCTGAAAGTATATGTTGGTACAATGGGAACCCATTTTATTCAGAATTTTTATTCTGTTTATACCATGATACCGGAAGCTGTTACCATGTATAATGGTAATTTGTCAGTGATAACGCTTTATACGGTTATCCGTTCTATGATGTTGCGCCTTTTAATAACGTTGGCTCCAGTACTGTTGATTGCTTATGCAGTAGCTTTTATCTGTGACCTTGTTCAGGTAAAATGGAAGCCAACCAAAAAGCCATTAAAGCCTAAGTTTAAAAAATTAAATCCAATTAAAGGGTTTAAGAAAATTCTTTCGCCAAACTCACTGGTGGAATTGGTAAAAGCAGCTGTGAAACTGGGAGTTATTGGCTACGTTGTATATTCCTATTTGAAGGATAGAATTAATGAGATTTTTATATTATATGATATAAGCTTAAACCAGGCAATTGGTCTTATTGGGGAAATTGTATTAGACCTGGGAGTCAGAATTGCAAGTGTATATATGGTAATAGCCTTTTTAGATTATAAATATCAAAAATGGAAATTTAAACAAGACATGAAAATGACCAAACAGGAAGTAAAAGATGAATATAAAAACCAGGAAGGTGATCCTAAGGTCAAGGGTAAGCAGAGACAGCGTATGAGAGAGGCCTCCATGCGTCGTATGATGCAGCAGCTTCCAGAGGCGGATGTGGTAATTACAAATCCTACCCATTATGCGGTGGCAGTTAAATATGACCCGGATAAATATGACGCACCTTATGTGATTGCCAAAGGCGAAAATTATTTAGCTCAACGGATTAAGGATGTCGCAAAAGAAAACAAGATAGAGATTGTGGAGAATAAGCCGCTTGCACGTATGTTGTATGCAAATGTGGAAATCGGGGAGCTTATTCCGCCGGAATTGTATCAGTCTGTGGCAGAGGTTTTGGCCTTTGTCTATCATTTAAAGGGAAAGGTATAGAAAGGAGAAAGGCATGAAAAAAGCGGATATAGGCGTAGCGGCGTATATACTTGCAGCATTTATAATGCTGATCGTGCCTGTTTCCAGCGGATTGCTGGATGTGCTGCTTGCCTGTAATATGGCAATTGCATTTACCATTATGTTTGGTACAATGTTTTCAAAAGAAGTGCTGGATATGTCCTTTTATCCTACCATGCTTTTGTTTACTACAATATTCAGAATTGCACTTAATGTATCTTCCACCAGAAGAATTCTTACCACTGGCGACCCAGGGCAGGTTGTTCAGGTTTTCGGAAGTTATGTAGGTGGTGATGATCTGGTGGTTGGCGCCATTGTGTTTATTATTTTGATACTGGTCCAATTTATGGTTATCAATAAAGGTTCCGAAAGAGTGGCAGAGGTTACGGCCCGCTTTACTTTGGATGCTATGCCAGGTAAACAGATGGCGATTGATGCGGATTTAAATACAGGCGCCATCACGGATGAAGAAGCAAAAGAACGTAGAGATAAGATTCAGGAAGAAGCAAATTTCTTTGGCTCCATGGATGGTGCCGTAAAGTATGTAAAAGGAGATGCTACAGCAGGTCTTATCATTACTTTTGTAAATATCATAGGTGGAATTGCGATGGGAGTTTTACGTCAGGGACTGGAGTTTTCGGCGGCCCTGGATAAATATGCAGTGCTTACTATTGGTGATGGACTTGTAAGCCAGATACCTTCCCTTTTAATTTCACTGTCAACTGGTATATTGGTAACTAAAGGGTCAAAGGATGCGGACTTTGGTACAGTGTTGATAAGCCAGTTGTTTGGTATCCCCAAGGTGCTTTACCTTGTGGGAATAGTAATTGCAGGGTTGGGAATTGTAACTCCTTTGCCGGACTTAATTTTCCTGACATTAGGTCTTGTATTTATTGTTGTGGGGAGAATGATAGCGGGCACTATAGAAACAGCGCAGATTGAAGGGGAAGTGAGTGCAGAAGAGGTGGCCGCAGATGAAATCAGACATCTGGAAAATGTTAACAGTCTGCTTCAGGTGGACCCCATTGAACTGGAATTTGGTTATGGAATTATTCCTCTTGCAGATGTTAACCAGGGCGGAGACCTTCTGGACCGTGTAGTAATGATAAGGCGGCAGATTGCTCTTGAACTTGGTACAGTAGTGCCTATTATCAGGCTACGGGATAATATTCAGCTGAATCCGAACCAATATATTATAAAAATAAAGGGCATACAGGTCAGTGAAGGCGAAATTTTATTTGACCACTATATGGCAATGAATCCGGGATATGTAGAGGAAGAAATTACTGGTATCCCTACTTTTGAACCTTCATTCAATCTTCCTGCTATTTGGATTACAGAGGGACAAAGAGAACGTGCGGAGAGTATGGGCTATACAGTAGTAGATCCTCCATCCATTATTGCAACTCACTTGACAGAGATTATCAGACAATATATTTCTGAATTGCTTACCAGACAGGATGTTCAGAATCTTGTTGATAATATGAAAGAGAGCAATCCTTCTCTTGTAGAGGAACTTGTTCCGAAGCTGCTTGGACTTGGTGAGATACAGAAGGTGCTTCAAAATCTTTTGAAGGAAGGTATTTCTATAAGGGACCTGCTTACTATATTTGAAACACTTGCAGATTATGCGGCTACTACAAGAGATACGGATATTCTTACAGAATATGTAAGACAGAGTCTGAAACGTGCAATTTCAAGTAAATTCTTTCCGGCAAATGAAACCACCAGTGTGGTGACTCTTGACCCTAAGCTGGAGCAGGATATTATGTCAAGTGTAAAGCAGACAGAAAATGGTGCATATCTTACACTGGACCCTGAAAAGACAAAGGGAATTATGAAGTCAGTGGGGAACGAAGTGAGCAAGCTGGAAAATCTTGGAAGAAATCCAATTATTATTACCTCCCCCATTGTCCGTATGTATTTTAAACGTTTGACGGAGGATTACTATAAAGATTTGATTGTGGTATCATATAATGAGATAGACAATAACATTGAATTACAGTCAGTAGGAATGGTGACAGCATGATAATCAAAAAATTTCAAGGAAAAACCGAAGCAGAGGCAGTGGAAAGCGCAAAAAAAGAGCTGGGAAACAATGTGGTAATCATGAATGTCCGTAACATAAAGAAGAAGGGACTCTTAAACTTTATGATGCCGCAGATAGTGGAGGTTACAGTGGCATTGGAAGATGAACCAGTGCGGGTTGTTCCAGCGCCCAAAGCGGCAGAACCGAAAAATAATAATATGTTTCGGTCAGAAGCTATTGCACTGCGGGAGAGGGCGGAGAATTTTAATATGAAAGAGAGCAGTATTCCAAAGGCAGAAGAAGGATTGGATGGCCGGGGGGAAAACAGCGCCATAGAAGAAAAATTGGAAAGCCTTCATGTTCTGCTTGAACAGCAGCTTCAAAAGCCGGAAGAACAAAAAACAGAGTCGCCGGAAGAGGAGAAAGAAAGTGAACTGGAACGTTTTATGAAGCTGCTTTATAATACGATGCTTAATAATGAGATCAGCGAGCAGTATGCAAACCAAATTATAGATGAAATAGAAAAAATGAATAAACCCAATATACCGATAGATTATGTACTTGCAAATATTTATCAGAAAATGATATTAAAATTTGGGAAGCCAATTGAAATCATGCCTGCAGAAAACGGACCTAAAGTTCTGTTCTTTGTAGGGCCTACTGGTGTTGGGAAAACAACTACTATAGCAAAGATTGCCTCTGTTTTTAGCGTTGGGGAGGGAAAAAGGATTGCGCTGCTTACCGCGGATACTTACAGAATTGCTGCGGCAGAACAGCTCCGTACTTATGCAAGTATTTTGGAAGTTCCATTCAGGGTTATTTATTCTGAAGATGAGATGGAACAGGCATTGGAAGACTTTAGGGATTATGATTTCATTATGGTAGATACGGCAGGTCATTCTCATCAGAATGGAGAACAGAAGGAAGCCATGAGCAGATTCATTCATTCGGTGGAAGAACTGGCGGATATGGATGTTTTTCTTGTGCTGAGCGCAACTACCAAATACAAAGACTTAATCAATATAGCTGACACCTATTCGGAGATGGCGGATTTTAAACTGATTTTTACCAAACTGGATGAAACATCCAATCTGGGAAATCTTCTTAATGTTAAACTTCACACAGGTGCGTCTTTATCTTATGTAACTTATGGTCAGAATGTACCTGATGATATTGAAAGTTTTAATCCCCAAAAAACTGTGAAGCAGCTTCTTGGTGGTAAGAATAACTGATAACGATAAAATCACATGTGAATGAGGTAGATGGATGGATCAGGCCGAACGGTTAAGAAATATTATTAAAGCAGGCAGCATAGCCCAACAGAATAAGCCTTTGGCAAGGGTAATTACGGTTACAAGCGGTAAAGGCGGTGTAGGAAAATCAAATACAGCAATTAATCTTGCAATACAATTCCGTAAAATGGGAAAAAGAGTTATTATTCTGGATGCTGATTTTGGTCTTGCAAATATTGAAATTATGTTTGGTGCAGTACCTAGACATAATTTATGTGATTTGATTTATCAGGGAAAAAATATCAAAGAAATTATTACCTGGGGGCCGATGGAAGTGGGATTTATATCTGGCGGGTCAGGTATTGCCGGGCTTTCGAATTTAGGAAAAGATTATTTGTCATATATTATCCAAAACTTGACAGAATTAGATGCAATTGCTGATATCATTATCGTGGATACAGGCGCTGGAATTTCTGATGCAGTTTTGGAATTCCTTGTTGCAAGCGGAGAAATTCTGCTTGTTACTACGCCAGAACCAACTTCAATTACGGATTCTTATTCTTTGATTAAGGCATTGCACCGGCATCCAAGATTTTCAAGTGAGGATTCCCAGATTAAGGTTATTGCTAATAAAGTAGAAACACAAAATGAGGGAAATTCATTGTTTAATAAGCTTAATGCTGTAGTGAGCAGATATCTAAAGATACCTGTTGAGTATTTGGGGGCAGTGCCTCAAGACAGTCAGCTATCCAAAGCGGTGATGCAGCAAATGCCGGTATCCCTTCAGGCTCCTTCTGCAAAATCGGCGCTTGCCTATGAAATGATTGCTGTTAATTTAATGAATATGGAAAAGAATATGACCGTTCCAAAGAGAGGGATGGCAGCATTTTTTTCTCATATTATATCAGGAAAAAAACATTAAGGAGGGATTTTTATGCTTTCTAAATATGTTGCGCCAGGAAACAGAATAGAAATACAGGCGATAAAGGGAACCAGGTTTAACGATAAAGGAATAAATAAGATGTACAAGTCACTGGTATGGGACACCATTTCAGATGACAGAATTGAAATTTTGGTTCCGATAGAAAAAAATAAGTTGATTGCCCTTCCGGTAAATGAGGAATATGATTTGTATATTTTTACATCTTCGGGTCAGTTCCAGTGTACCGCTATGGCAGTGGACAGATATAAATCTGAAAACAAGCATTTACTTCTTTTAGAACTTACAACCAATCTGAAAAAAATTCAGAGAAGGGAGTATTTCCGGTTAAGCTGTGCGCTGGAAATTGGAACCAGGCTGTTGGTAGATGAGGAAATCAATGCAATTCTAAAAGGTGACAAATTTGTTGTCCCAGGGCTGCCTGTCAAGAAAGGTATTGTGGTGGATATAAGCGGTGGCGGTATGCGTTTTGTAGGAAGAGCATATTATAAACCGGACAGTTTTATCTGTTGTCAGGGAAAACTTGTTTTAGATGGTATAGAGAAAGAAACCGTACTGGCAGCTAAGGTATTAAAGGTTAAGGAACTTCAGGACACACCAGGGTCTTATGAACACAGAGTTCAGTTTGTTAACCTGGATGCAAAAGAAAGGGAAGAAATTATCCGTTATATTTTTGAAGAAGAAAGAAAACACAGAAACCGGGGAAAAGGTTTATGATTTGATTACTTTGCACTTATGCGAAGCGTTCTTTGTGTTATAATACTACATATTAAGAATAATGGTTGGTGAGATGAATCTAACATGATTAAAGCAGACGAAATAAGAGCCGGAAGAAAAATTGTTGCAATCGCCAGTTCTACCGGCGGACCAAAGGCGTTGCAAAAATTAATCCCATTGCTGCCAGCCAGTCTGAATGCACCGGTTATGGTCGTACAACATATGCCGGCAGGATTTACGGAGGCGCTGGCAGGAAGGCTTAATATGTTAAGCCCGATTGCTGTTAAGGAGGCGGCTGACGGCGATGTGCTTACTCCAGGACAGGTTTACCTTGCGCGGGGGGGAAGGCATATGAAAGCTGTAAAGAGCGGGGCCAGACATGTGATACGCTATTCAGATGAACCTCCAAGAGAAGGCGTAAGACCATGTGCTAATTACATGTACGAGTCGCTGGCAGGCTGCGGATACGATGAGGTGGTCTGTGCAGTGCTTACAGGTATGGGGGCAGATGGAACTGTGGGAATTAAAAATCTGAAACTTAAAAAGAAAACAGTGGTATTTGCTCAAAGCGAAGCAACATGTACAGTTTATGGAATGCCCAGAAGTATTGTGGCGGCAGGTCTTGTTGCAAGGGGAATATCGTTAGAGCAGATAGCACAGGAAATTACAAAGAACGTGGGGGTATTATAAGTATGGATGTCAATCAATATCTTGAGATTTTTCTGGACGAGACAAAAGAACACTTGGAAAGTCTGAATGGACAGATTTTAAAACTTGAGCAGGAACCGGAAGATGTGGATACAATTAATGAAATTTTCCGTGCAGCTCATTCCCTAAAGGGAATGGCAGGAACTATGGGATATAAGCGTATGCAGGCCCTTACCCATGATATGGAGAATGTATTTTCTGAAATAAGAAATGGAACAATGAAAGTAAAATCAAGCCTGATTGACCTCTTGTTCCAATGCTTGGATGCACTGGAGGAATATACCAGTAATATTCAGGAAACGGCAGATGAGGGAACTAACGAAAACCAGCATTTGATCAGTCAGCTGAATGATTTCCTGAAAGAAGGCGGAAAAGGGGATGCAAAGCAGGCGCAAAAGAAGGAAGAAAGTCCTGTCAAAGAACCTGAAATTATTTCAGAAGAGGAATTGTTGGAAAAGTGGACAGACGTCAGACTTGGTGAGTCAGAACGACTGGTTTTATCGACTGCAAAAGCGCAGGGAAAAAATGTTTATGGGGTTACTGTGTATGTGCAGGAAACCTGTCTGTTGAAATCAGCCCGTGCATTTCTTGTATATAAAGCAATTGAGGAAAAGGCAGAGATTATTGTGTGTGACCCTCCTGCCCAGGATATTGAGGATGAAAAATTTGACCTGGATTTCAGTCTGATAATTGTTTCAGTAAATCCTCTTGACGAAATTCTCCAAGTGGCAAGAAATGTTTCTGAAATAGAGAAAGTTCTGGGAGCGTCATATGAATTTGGGACATTGACGGA
>CAMUHA010000035.1 GCA_947088515.1 uncultured bacterium | reverse complement strand
GATATTACTAAGCTGGTTCAGCTTATAATCGCCCTGGTCAATCACATTCTTTGTGGGGAAAATTTTGTTTTCAAAAAATTTTTTTAATCCGTCTATATCGCAGTTTTCAATATAGCCGGATATGGAGAGCAGTATGTTCACATAATCATGCTTAAAAGACCGAAGACCGTTGTACATAACTTCCAAATTATGTGTGTAGTCCTGTAAATCCTGCAAAGCTTTCTGCTTTGCCTCTGTCTGGATTTGTTCCTGATAAGAACGGCGCATAGCCAGAAGCAAAAAAAGCATAACAAGCAGATATCCTGAAATATGTAAGGCATTATTATATATCATTTTGCCAATGGAGCCATTTTGTCCTGGAATTAAATCGTCAAACAGATAGATAGTTATAAGGAGGAGCAAGGCGGAATCAATCAAATACCACGTCTGCTGAAGGCGTAAAATACCTCTGCCTGACAGTAATAACTTTTTAATCAGCCTGCCGCAAAACAGCGTAATAAAATAAAACAGCGAAATGTGAAACAGCCTGACAAGGAAAGAAACATACTGCTGATTGATAAAAGACAAGGGAATCAGCATATGCAGAAAATTAGTCAAAATATTATCTATCACAATGGTAAGCACACATCCAATCATGCCCATACACACATTTTGGGATGCAGTGTTTGGGCAGGAAATCAATCCATAAACACAGACTGCCGCCAAAATACCAAACAGACCATATGGTATACAAGATAGGAGCGTTACAGGCATCCCGGAAAGCAATAACAACATATAAAGCGCTATAAACGCTTTTGGGCTCATGCGATTGGGCCACACATTACGAATGGCAAGAGAAAGCTGAAAAAAAGACAACAGCATTTCAATAGATTCCTCCTTTTGGATTTTACTTTCCTGATTATACTGTATGTGATTTCCTGTATCAAGCTCCTCTTTGCGAAAATGATGAATAAATGCGTGCTTTGCAGGAAAAAAACGCACTTATTTGCGGTATGAAATGTTTTATGACTGCTTTAGGGAATCCGCTGTTTTCTCTGGTATATTATTCTATGATAAATACATATTTATTTTGGAAGGAGATAGAAAGTTATGAAGCATTTTTTAAAAGGAGCTGCTGTAGTGGTGGGGATAATAGTTGTTAATATGATAATCAATATTATCAGCAATATGAATGGCATTGATTTGAATTCGACAGCGAGCAGTACAGCATCAGCAATAGCTGGTATGTGGATTTATAACGGATTAATTATGAATGAAAAAGATAAAGAGGACCGGAAATAAAAAATAAAGCGCACAAAAACCACTCCTCTCACATAAATTATGCTCTCACGGAATGCGCTGCAGATGCGCATTCCTTACCCATAAAAATAGTGACATAACGGATGCGGAAAGCATTGGTTATTTTTTTATGTGCTTTTCCCAAAGGGCGCAATATGATATACTGCTAAAGAAAAACAGAGAAATAGGACACGCTTATGTCATATTCCCAGTGATAAAATGAAATATGACAAAGGAGGAATCTGATATGCCATTTACCGAAATATGTATTTACCAGGTCAGGCCGCAAAAGGCGGAGGAATTTGAAGCATTAATGCTGGAAGCAAAAGATTTTTTGGAAAAACAGAAGGGATTGCTTTTACTCCGGTTTATCAAAAGGGGATATCACATAGATATGGAGCAAATTAAAGAAGGGCTTCCCCCTCTTAAAATTGCCCGTATTGTAAAAAGCGTTAAGTATATGCTTTATTGGGAATTTGATACAAAAGAAAGCTATGGAACAGCACAAAAAAATCTTTATGACACCTATTGGAGATCTATCGAAAAGTGTTTGGTAGCTCCTCATGACAAATATATAGGAGAGGGGATGTTCTGATGGAGTCAGCACATTGCGGACCAGACGGCAGGAATTGTGCGGTGGTCCTATGCAGATAGACAGACTTATTCAAATTATTTTTTTACTGCTGCGTCATGAGAATATAACGGCAAAACAGTTAGCGAAGGAACTTTGTGTTTCCACACGCACAATATACAGGGATATTAATATACTTTCAGCTGCGGGCATACCAATTACATCACAAAAGGGATATGGTGGAGGACTGTCTTTAATGCAGGGCTTTTCATTGGATAAGTCTTATTTTACGCAAACAGAACAGCGTAATATTGTACATGCACTGCAAATCCTAAAGTCTTCCAATTATCCTGATGCGGATAAAACCTTAAACAAGGTTGCAGGACTTTTCAGCCATAATTTACAGTCAGAATGGCTGGAGATTGATTTTTCATACTGGGGCAGCCCGGAAAAGGAACGGAATAATATTACGGCCTTAGAGCGTGCAATCATCAATAAGTATGTAATTACATTTACCTACTTTAACTCTGAGCTGATGACAAGCAGTCAGACTGTAGAACCGCTTAAACTGGTTTTTAAATCACATGCCTGGTATCTTATTGCCTATTCCCAGCGCAAAAATGATATCCGCACTTACAAAATGTCCCGTATAAGGGATGTCCAGATAACAAATCAGTTGTTTGAACGCAGGCTGCCGGAAAATTTTTCTCTTACACCTGCCTACAAGGAAGAATACAATATACCTATATTTATACTGCATTTTTCAGAAAAGATTGCATACAAAGTTTATGACGAATTTCAGGAAAAATATATTAAAAAATTAGATGATGGCACACTGGAAGTAACTTTCAGATACCAGCTAAGTGACTGGACATTCCTTTATCTGCTGTCTTTTGGCGAGTATGTCCAAATTATTGAACCCGTTGAAGCAAGAAATATTTTAAAGGAAAAGGCGCAGAAGATATTTTCTATGTACTGTTAATACATCTGCAAGAGACTGCAAACCCAGGCGCTGAAAATGGTCACATAGTTTGAGATGCGGTCATTTTCAGCGCGCTTATATTTTAATGATGGGTTTTAATATTTACTGTTACTTGTGGTCTTTTTGGTTATTCCAGACAGCGGCCAGAATATCCTTAAGGACCAGGAAGGCATTTTGTTCGTCATATCCATATTTTTTCTGCAGGCTGCAAAGGAGCTGTTCCAGCTTTTCCGAATACTCTGTTATGTTTACTTCGTTTTGATAAGTGGCAAGAATGGGATATTTTTTACTCCACGCTTTGGTCCAGTCTATTTTGTCTGAAACCTTGTCGCTTGTTTTGTCAATGATATCCTGAATTTCTTTTACGTCTATATCAAATTCAATCAATTCATCCAGTGATAATCCGTATAAGATGGCCAGCTTTTTTGACTGGCGGATATCTGGTAAGGTTTCATCCGTTTCCCATTTGGAGATTGTCTGTCTGCTTACGCCTAATTTTTCAGCAACATCCTCCTGTGATAATCCTTTTTTCTTCCGGGCATTAAACAAATTGTTTCCTAAATTCATCTCATATCCTCCTTCAAATTTATTTTTGCGGCCGCTTGTATGTTCCCATTATATCCGGGAAGTGGACGAAGCGCCACCAACTAATAGAGACAATCAGGCACTTTTTCTTAACATTTTGGGTATTGGAAGGCCAAAGAATTATATTGGAAATAGAGTGAGAGCATGTTATATTATATTTGTGTATCCTATAACTCTCCAGGAGGATGTGCACAGCTAAAAAAAATATTCTGTGTTTACACACCGCAAAACACTATTGTACAAAGGGGAAGAAATATGAGTGAAAAAACAATTAGAAAAAGCAAAATAGGCGCGAGATGTTTAAGTAAAGAAGAAGCGGAATTAATCCTTCCAACCTATGGACAGATTTATAAACAGATAGAACAATTCCGCAGGGAAAGAAGATTTGCAAGCAGACAGGAGGGAGATGGTCACGATAAAGACCAAAAGACAAATAATATAGGAATTATTGGAGCCAGAGGCGCTGGAAAATCTTCTATTTTAAAAACGGTCAGGGCAGAATTAACCAACCAGAAAAGTGAAGACGGATGTAAGAAAGATATTATACTGCCTATTATTGTTCCGGAAAATATGTCTGAGTCAAGCACACTGATGGCAACCATTCTGGGAATGCTTAAAGATGTGGTGGAAGAGCGTGTAAAGAAACAGAAAAGGGAGAAAATCCATCCCGATTGTCCGGGAAAGGATAAATTAAAGAGGGAATATGAGGAAGTAGTTAAGCGGTATACGTTTATCCAGAAAGAATATCGTGATATTTTAATTCGTGAATATACCACAGAGAACGATTATGCCAATAGTTCCACTAAGGTTTTTAATTCCGATTCAGAATTTATAAATAAATTTAACCAGTTGATAGACAGCCTTGTAAATGAAGAAGAGGGAAAAGGGCTTCTTTTTGTTTTTATAGATGATATAGATTTGAGCACATACCGCTGTGGGGATGTGGTAAAAACTTTGCTCTCTTATCTGTCCAATGAAAACATTGTCACCTTTATTTCCGGAGACCTTGAGACTTTTGAGGAGGCGCTTACTTTGGAGTTCCTTAGAAAAGAAAAAGTGCTTAATAAGGATATATTAAACGAGAGTATGCTGCCGGATACATCAGGAGAAAGTACAATTATCAGACGCAAAATGGGACTTTCCTACGAATATCTGAAAAAGATTATTCCGCCGGTTTTCAGACATAACGTAAAAGAGTGGTCTTTAAGAGAAAGAGGAAAGTACTGCATTTTTCATTCTGAAGAAAATGGAAAAGAAAGCAATACGCTTTTAGAGCTGCTTCTTAAGGCGCTAAATGGATGGGTGGAGCCTGCTTATTTTCAGTTTATGGAATATAAAAAAGAAACGACAGAAGGGGGAAATGGGGAAGAGAAGCAGGCGGAACTGCTTCCCTTTACCTTCCATCTTTTTGACAAGACCTCCCGCGGTCTGAACAATGTATATAATGTGCTGGATGAAATTGCAGAGAAAAGAAGCAGCGAAGGAAATCACAAAGATGAAAAGAATGGAGAAAAGGAGCGGGTCAGAGCCTTAAATTTAAAGAAGCAACTGCTGGATACCATTGTCTCTTCCAAGCAGATATTTAACCAGCACAGAGATGATATACTAAAGAGGATGTTCAATATTGGCATAGATGGGGAGAGCAGTCAGGTATTTTTTGATAATGCAAATACAATTATATATGGGGAAAAAGCCGGGGAGAAAGAAGGAAAACGCGCCTACTATATCCAAAGCCCTGTGGAGCGGTTTTCTCTGTTTCTTCTGGTAGATTTCGCGGCAAGGCTGTTGTATGAAAAGGACTATTCAGACAGAGTGTCAAAAGATGAATATTATAAAAAAATGAAAGAAAATGCCATGGAGGATTTGTTTTTTTATCCTGAAATTTCAGAAAAGGTGATGGATGTTTCTGCTTTCAGATGGGAAAGGGAGGAAGAAAAACAGGGGAAGAAAAAAGAAAGCGGACAAGAGGAAATGACCCTGTATGAGCTGAATAAAAGCTTTTTAATTAAGGGAAAATTAGAGACGAATCTGGCTTATTATTATAATCTTTTGCCAGAGAAATTATGGGAGTTGTACAGGTCCCGGAAAACGGACAGGAAAACGGTATATGTAGCGCTGGGGCGGCATATAATGGTTGCCTTTTGGAAGGGACTTTGTTCAGTAAGCTGTGTAAATCATATAGATATAGAAAAATCATTAATAGACTGTTACCCAGTGTTTGAGCGTGAGTTCGCATATATCCGAAACCAATTTTCGGACTCCTTTACCCAGAACGTTGCCATAAGTTTATTTGCCGAAGAGTGTGAAGAAGCTGTAAAGGACAGAGAATACAAGTATTATTCACAAAGAATTTTAGCGAATCTGATAGCGTTTTTGCTTCAGGACGAAAAGGATTCGGTCAAACAGGAATTAGAGGATGTCAGATTTGGGCAGGCAGTAACCAATGAGGGTGAAATAATTGTGAAGGAGGGAAAACCTAAATATAAAAAAGAGTCTGAAGATATCATAAGAAGAATTGAAATTTTGAAAAGTATTGATAAACAGAAGCTTTGGAAGGAAGAAGTGATGGAGTATGTTATTCAATATGTGACAAAAGAAATAGAGAATTATCTAAAGGGGATTGAAGCTGAATTTGATTATAAAGAGAATGTAGAAGAGGAAATAGATATAATGGAGATGGAAATAGATGATTATGAATGGAATTTGGATATAGAATGCGCCGAAACAGGATGGGATACATTTCAGAAATCCTATGATGGTGTATCAAGAACACTGTCTAAAGATTTAAAACGTGATATTATAAATATTTTATGCTCTGGAAGTTCTTTTAATGAAAAAATATCATTTAGTGGATATAAAAAGGCGGCTGAACTGATAGAAACATTTACCCAAAAAAAAGCATGGTATGGAAAACATGAAGCACAGGCTTTATTAAACGATTTACAAAAGGCATTCCCTGTGATTAAGTTTGAAGATATAAGAAAGAGATATTCTTACCTGACGCTTTTGCTGCAATGCAGCTATAAATATAAGATGGAAATGAAACAGGAAGGAAATATAGGGGAAGAAGCGGAAATATTAAAAATGGCAATGGAAAAATTACAGGGCGCCCAGGCCGGGGCGGATGACCAGGTATTGGACCAGTTTATAGAAAAGTTGAATGCTGGCGTGGAAGGGAACGAAAAGGTTAGTAAGGACCAATTTGAAGCGTTATTCAGCTGATAAACAACAAAGGAGACTATCAAATGATTAATGATTCCATCAACCGCTTCCTGGGGGTTTTGTGCTATCCGTTTCTGTCTCTGGAGGAATTTAAAAAGGACCTTATCAAGGAGTATTTAGAGCTTAAGAAAAGGGAAAATGGAAAAGAAGCGGAAAGAACCCGGACGAAATTAAAAAGCGAACTGATAGAGTATATACGTCATAATTATAATATTTATTCTTATGATGAAATATATCTTTATCTGGAAAAATGTTACCTGTATGATATATGCAGATACGAGGATGTTATCTGTTTATATAGTGAAATTATGAAAAAGATGGCTGCTGCCCTGATTTCCCACAGAGATGGAAGGATTGTTTTTAAATATTGGAAAAATAAAAATGATGAGGATTTATTCGGCGGGTTTGCAGGCAGCAACAAGGTGGATTTATTTCACAGTCTGAACTGTCATATTCCTATGGATGTGATAGCCATAGTCTATATGATTATCAATCAGGAGGCACATGACATCAGCTGTCTGGACTATTTTTATGGAAATATTGAGGTGGCGGATCAACAGCTGGCACGTGTTCTGGAAAAAGGAGTGGCGGAGAATCATCTCCACAAGGGAGTCTCAAGAACCTTTTCCAGCATATGGGATTCTCTGATGGAACCTTTTCCAGTCAGGAAGAGCAAATCTTTTGTTGGACAAAAACTTGTAGGCGGCACAGAAGAACAGAATAAACATATACTTTTTTATGTTTTGGGATGCGGAATTATCAGGGCGTATCTGGTTTTCAGAATGAAAAATATGATAGACTTTAAAGAAAGCCGGGGAACATCAAAAGAAAACGCCCAAATCTCACATGAAGAGGGCATGGCAGGTGCGGTTTTGGATGGGCAGGAGGAAGGTCAAAATGGGATTTATAAAGTCCGGGAGTTAAAGGAATGCTTTGCAGATGGGGACGGCTTTGAGAAATTTTATATGGAAAAGTTTTCGGGCAAAGATATAAAAGAGATACTTACATATTACATTGAATTATGGAATATTCTTGCAGATGAGGCGCCGGAGGGTGTCTTTACGGAGCATTACTGTCTGAATGTTTTGGGAGAAAATGCAGACATTCATACCTTTGACGAAAATATTTTTCTCTATAACGCATTATATCAATTGCTTAGGGAAAAGGAAACAGCCAGCGTAAGGCAGTGTGTGATACAGTACTTAAGGGTCAGAAATTATTTGTTTCATGTAAGCGTACAGCAAAAAACCATCAAGGGACTGGACTACTTCCAGCAGGAGCATTATTCGGTCAATTCCTCTTTAAACCGTATAAATATAAAAAATTATTGGAAAAATGCAATCAGGGAACAGATGCAGAATCAATATCTGCATAAAATTGAATTTCGGATGTCCATACCTGATTCTGCCGCAAAATTCAGAAAAGAGGTATTGGACTTTTTGAAAGCATACAGGGATATTGTGAAAGAAAATTATTGGGAGGAAGGTGCAAAGGGGAACGTATACCGTCATATTTTGCAGGTGGGACTGGTGGTGCATTTCCTGAAAAGGCCGGATATGACCACTCCTGAAAAGTGTCTGCAAAAAGAGGACTGCTCCTTTTACCAGTTTGGGGAGTTACAGGAAACTTACAAAAAGCAGATGGACGCATTTATAAAACTCCGTTCGGAATTCAGCGAACTTAGCAGGTATCTGGTTGGGATTGACGCTGCAAGCCTGGAAAATTCCACGCCAGTGTGGGTTTTTGTTCCTGTTTATGAAAAGGCCAGGGACAGCCGGGTGGAGCAGATTGGGAAAAAACAGAAGGATGGAGGATACACCCAGAGTCTTGGATTTACGTTTCATGCCGGGGAGGATTTCCGGCATATACTGTCTGGTTTAAGGCGTATAGATGAAGCTGTGGAATACTTAAAGTTTCATGCGGGGGACAGGATTGGGCATGGAATTGCGCTTGGGATACCTGCAAGGGTTTGGAAAAGCCAGAATCCCGTGATTATTATCCCGCAGATAGAAGCTCTCGAAAACTATCTTTGGGCATATGATACGTTGAGCCAGAATTATGGCAGTTTCCAGGCAACAATTATGGCATATATGGAAAAAAGGATTTTAGAGCTTTCAGGAAAAATTTATGGGGAGAGGGAGGCAATTTCCACAGATATGCTTATATCTGCCTACCACAGAATGTTTTGCCTGGAAGGAAGAGAGGCCATGCCAAGGGATGTGGACGGCAGGATAGAAGAAAATTTATGTAAAAGACTGTGGGAAGGCAAACGGATATTTTGGGATGCCAGGCTGCTTGCAGCGGCAAGACACTGCAAAAAGTTTTTGCGGGAAATGGAGCGTCCGGTTCATTTTGAAATTACAGAACAGGACCTTCTGATTATTGAAGAGGTCCAGCAGATATTGAAGAAGAAGCTTGGAAGGAAGGGAATCGTGATAGAGGTAAACCCTTCATCCAATACAGCGATAGCTGATATTGATAAACTGAAGGAAAACCAGCTCTATCAGGTAAACAGGATGAACGATGGTCAAAATGTTATGGTCTGCATTAATTCAGATGACCCGGCAGTTTTCAATACCAACGTGTCCAATGAACTCTCATATATATATTATGGAATGCTTGAGCAGAATATCAGCCGGGAGGCTGCTTTAGTGTGGATTGACAGAATCAGGGAGAATGGGATAAGCAGTTCCTTTATCCGCCATCAGGAACCGGACCATGTGCTGGTACAAAAGCTGGAGGAACTGATTGAGAGTATGTAATATCAGCAATATCCGGCAAAAGCTGTCAAAGCTGCCTCACAGGAGACAAAGACCCAGACAGTCTGGGAGATTGGATTTAGGATGAAATAAAAATATTAGGAGGAAAAGGCATAATTATGAATATATTAAAAATTGCTCTATTACAGATTGCACCCTGTAATACGCTAAAGGAAAATCTTGAAAAGGGGATTGAGTATTGTGAGAAAGCTGGAGAAATGGGGGCTGATATTGCTCTGTTTCCTGAAATGTGGAGCAATGGATACCGCATTTATGACCGGCCCGTCTGTGAATGGAGCGGGGAAGCAATTCCTGCAAATGGTGAGTTTGTTAATGCTTTTGGCAGCCTTGCAAAGAAACTCCATATGGCGATTGGTATTACACTGCTGGAAAAATATGAAAATGCCCCACGCAATTCTTTGGTTTTTTTTGACAGAATGGGCGAGAGAAAATTTGTCTATGGGAAGGTACATACCTGTGACTTTGATGTGGAACGGAATTTGACCCCAGGCGAAGAGTTTTATGTTACAGAACTTGATACCGGCTGCGGTATGGTCAAGGTTGGAGCAATGATTTGTTATGACAGGGAATTTCCTGAAAGCGCCAGAATATTAATGCTTAAGGGGGCGGAGCTTATTCTTGTTCCCAATGCCTGCCCTATGGAAATAAACCGCCTTTCTCAGCTGCGCGCTAGGGCATATGAAAATATGACGGCGATTGCCACCTGCAATTATCCTGAAACGGTTCCCGACTGTAACGGCGGCTCCAGTGTTTTTGACGGCGTGGCTTACCTGCCCCAAATGAATGGCTCGCGGGATACCTGCATTTTACAGGCTGATGGAAAAGAAGGGATTTATATGGCGGAACTTGATTTGGAGCAGCTGCGCAGCTACCGTGAAAGCGAAGTTCATGGAAATGCGTACCGCCGCCCGAAAAAATACGGGATTTTAATAGATACAAAAATTGATAAACCATTTATCAGAAACGGCTATCGGGGGTAGCGGGCATTTTTAGAAAAGAGATATTAGGGATATTATTTCTATGGAGGTGCGCTTTACACTGTTATAACCTTTTGATATAATGTGAACGTCCAATAATTGGGAGAAGTTTTTGGTCGTCTGGGAAGCGGACGAGATTTGCTTTGACGGTTAAAGGCGCTGAAAGGGCGATTACGGAACTGGAAAAAGACAGGAAACGCCCGTAAAGCGCCCAGAGGGAATGTCGTCTGGGAAGCAGACGAGATTTGCTCTGACGGTTAAAGGCGCTGAAAGGGCGATTACGGAACTGGAATAGGAGGAAAAATGGAAAAGAAACCTTTGGTACTTGTATATAAAAAATGCACCACATGTCAAAAAGCCTTAAAGTGGCTGAAAGAAAACAATATAGCATATGACGAGCGTCCGATTAAGGAGGAAAATCCAACTTTTGAGGAGCTGCGCAGGTGGCATGAAAAGAGTGGGCTTCCTCTTAAACGTTTTTTTAACACCAGCGGAAATCTATACAAGGAACTGCAGTTAAAGGATAAACTGGCAGATATGACGCAGGAAGAGCAGTTACAGCTTCTTGCCACAGACGGAATGTTAGTAAAACGTCCACTTCTGGTAACGGAAGATTTCGTGTGTCCCGGCTTTAAAGAAGAAAACTGGAAGGCGCATATTTGACTTATAAGAAAGGAATCATTATAATTGAGAAAAGCAGGTAATTGTTGAATAAATACTCTCTTTTTGGAAAAGTGTATCCTCGGAAATTATGGAGGAAAAAGAGAGAACAAATATTAAAAGAAAGAAGGAGCCAAAATGACAAAAATAGATATTGTATCCGGATTTCTGGGTGCAGGGAAGACTACTCTGATAAAAAAATTACTGTCGGAAGCGCTGGGAGATACAAAAGTAGTACTGATTGAAAACGAGTTTGGAGAAATCGGCATTGACGGCGGTTTTCTAAAAGAAGCAGGAATTGAAATTAAAGAAATGAACTCCGGCTGCATCTGCTGTTCACTGGTAGGGGATTTCGGAGCTTCCTTAAAGGAGGTTATGCACACCTATGAACCGGAAAGAATACTGATTGAACCTTCAGGCGTGGGCAAGCTTTCGGACGTGATGAAAGCCGTGCAGGATGTGATTGATGTTAAGGAAACGACGCTAAACAGTGCAGTTGCAGTGGTTGACGCTTCCAAATGTAAAATGTACATTAAAAATTTTGGAGAATTTTTTATTAACCAGATTGCCTATGCGGGCACGATTATCTTAAGCAGAACGGGCAGCATTTTGGATGAAAAGCTGCAAAATTGCCTGGAACTCATAAGAGAGCATAATAAAAAAGCTACAATAATTACCACACCATGGGATGAACTGGAGGGAAAGGATATATTATCTGCCATAGAGGGAGCAAAGAACCTGGAGGCAGAACTGATGGCAGAGCTTAAAGCAAGCCGCAGCATAGAGGAAGGGCATCACCATCATCACAATGGGGAGGAATGCGGTCATCACCATGAAGAAGGCCATCATCACTGTGGCAAAGAGCATGAGCATTGTCATGAGGAAAGCCATCATCATAGCGATGGAGAGCACGGACATCACCAGGGGGATTTCCATGACGACCATGGTCATGGTGAGGAAGGCCACAATCATCATGACCATGGACCAGATTGTACCTGTGGCTGTCATGGTCACGGACACGACCATCATCATGCAGATGAAGTTTTCACAAGCTGGGGAATGGAAACGCCTGCTGCATACAGTAAAGAGGAAATTGCCCATATCTTGGAGGAACTTGAGAATGAAGGGGAATATGGTTTTGTTCTAAGGGCGAAAGGAATGGTTCCCGGAAAAGAGGGCGGCTGGGTTTATTTTGATTATGTGCCGGATGAGAGTAATGTACGTGAGGGCAAGCCGGATGTGACAGGAAAATTTTGTGTTATTGGTTCTAAGTTAAAAGAAGATAATCTAAAAAAACTGTTTGACAGGAAAGAAGGAGAAAAATGAAACCGGTTTATGTGATAAATGGTTTTCTGGAAAGCGGAAAAACAGAATTTATCCGCTACACCCTGGACCAGCCTTATTTTCAGATTAAAGGCAGGACATTGCTGATTGTCTGTGAAGAAGGAGAAGAAGAGTACGAAAAGGAACTTCTGAAAAAAAGCCGTACAGATATTGTATTTATCGAAGAAGAGGAAGACTTTAATACCTCCCAGCTGATAGAGCTGGAAAAAAAGTATAAGCCTGAACGTATTGTAATTGAATATAATGGCATGTGGAATTTTAAAAAGATGAAACTGCCTTTTCACTGGGGAATAGAGCAGCAGATTACTACCATTGATGCCTCCACGTTCCCCATGTACTTTACCAATATGAAATCATTGCTTGCAGAGATGCTTAGGAAATCAGAACTGATTATTTTTAACCGCTGTGATGATGTGGAAGATTTAAGCAGCTATAAACGAAATGTAAAAGCAATCAACCAGCAAGCGGACATTGTGTTTGAGGATTCTGAAGGTGAGGTAAACCAGATTTTTGAAGATGACTTGCCCTACAACCTTGATGACCCTGTAATTGAACTGGATAATGAAGGATACGGCATCTGGTATCTGGACAGCCTGGATAATCTGGACCGTTATATTGGAAAGACGATACAGTTTACGGCTATGGTGTTAAAGCCGGAAGAATTTCCCAAGGGATATTTTGTGCCTGGACGGATGGCTATGACCTGCTGTGCAGAGGATATGGCATTTCTGGGATTTGCATGTGAATATGATAAAAGCGATAAGCTGACAGACCGGCAGTGGGTAAAGGTAACTGCCAAAGTCGCAAAAGAATATTTTGCAGATTACGGTGGCGAAGGACCAGTGCTAAAGGCGGTCAGCGTAGAGCAGACGAAAGCTCCGAAGGAAGAAGTGATCAGCTTTGTGTAATTTTAAGTGGTGAAGCTGATAACAGGAGATAGATAACAGGAGAAAAAATCGGTAATGTACCAATACACAGCAATACAATGGTTATTTTTCTTTTATTTTTACTGTTTTTTTGGATGGGTTTTTGAATCCTCCTTTGTATCTTTTAAGAGCAGAAAATTTGTAAACCGTGGATTTATGCGAGGGCCATTTCTGCCTATTTATGGAAGCGGCGCTACCATGATGCTGGTGGTTTCCATGCCCTTTCAGGACAATATTTTTCTGACATACATTGCAGGCTGCATTGGAGCCACAGCATTAGAGCTTGTAACAGGCGTAACCATGGAAGCTTTGTTTAAGGTAAGATACTGGGATTATTCAGACCAGAAATTCAATTATAAAGGCCATATTTGCCTGTCATCTACTATAGCCTGGGGATTTTTAACTATTCTGATGACAGAGCTGGTCCACCGGGGAGTGGAAAAAGTAATATTTATGATTCCTTACATGACAGTCACAGTGATTACAGTGCTTTTGACGATTTATATTATTGTGGATTTTACGCTTTCCTTTAAGGCGGCGTTGGACTTGCGGGACTTACTGTTTGGCCTGGAACGTGCAAAAGAGGAAATGGAGCGAATACAAAAGCGTTTGGATGTGATTATTGCTGTTGCCAATGATGAACTGGAAACCCGCAGGCAAAACAGTACCATGCGGATTGACGAATTGATGGAAAACATTGAAGAGAAGTTTAACTCGGTAAAAGAACGGATTAAAATCAACCCTGCTGATTTTGTAGAAAACATAGGGGATGAAATTACGGAACTGCGCAGCAAATTTACAGTGGAAAAAGAACGTAGAAGACAGTTTGGAAGGCTGAAAGATTTTTACCAGCGAAATCTGATTAAGGGAAATCCAAGTATGTATTCCAAACGTTTTGCAGAGGCGCTTGAGGAATTAAAAAAAGTTGCTGAAGAAAGAAGAAAAAAATAAAAATAGGTATTGACTTATCGCACGATAGATGGTAATATACTTTTTGTGATGTGAGTCATGCGGAAGTGTCGGAACTGGCAGACGAGCAAGACTAAGGATCTTGTGAGCATTGCGCTCGTGTGGGTTCAAGTCCCATCTTCCGCATTGGTTAAAAGTGTGGGAAGCCTTGATTTTTCTAGGCTTCCTCATTTTTTTGCTTTCATAAATTCTGAACACGCTTGAACACGTTGTTGATTTTGCTGTTAATAGCCCTTTCATAAGCATCTGAACGATTTTCAATGGAAGTCGTAGCGTGCATATAATATTTTTCCGTTGTAGAAAAGTCCTTATGCCCCGCGAACGTCCTTATTTCTTCATTTGACAGTGCGCCCGATTCGCCCATATTGGAAATACAGGTCTTGCGAATGGAATGATTTCCTTTTTGTGTAGTCTTAATCATGCGGTTCAATCGCCTTAAAACGTTGTTAATTGCATCATTGTGCATCCGCTCACCGTCTTTATCCAACAATAGATATTCTGAATGAAAATTCCGTTCTTCATTTGCCCTCACTATCATTGACAAAAATTTTTTTGCGTTTCTTGTTAGAAATAATTCTCTGTCAGCATTTGGCGTTTTCCCATGAGAAACAACCTCGTAACCGTTCCGAACGATTTCCCCATTATCCAACTTGTCATAATGCTTAATTTCCTGCCGTTGGATATGTACCAACGTTTCTGAAAAGTCACTGATTTTTAATGCAACAACTTCCCCGACCCGCAATGCTAAAGTAAAGTTAAGGCATACACCAAGATATGCGGTATTACCTGTTTTCTCGTATTGACTTAATGCAACCTTAATAATGTTTTCTTCTTCATCATTGATATAGACTTGCTCCGTTGGGGCTTTTTTCTGCTCCACAGCATATTTTTTGTATGAAATGCCATGTACCATTCTCGAAACGTTATTGCTTACAAGATTAGATTCAACTGCAAAATCATAGAGCATATTCATAAGTGATTTCATTTCTTTATATTTCCTAGAAGTGAGTTTATGCTCTGCAATTTTATCCAGAAACCAACTTTTCAACATAATAACTGTTATGTCACTCAATTCACATTTGACAATATCATCATCTTTGTAATATGTTTCCCATGCCCAGTTTAACTTATGAGCATTTGCTAGTGAAGTTTCCTTTCCCTTATAGTCCAAGAATAAAGGATATAGCTTCTCAAAAGTATTCGCTGACGGTTTTTCTTCCATTTGCTTATAATAAGCGACTATTTTGTTTTCAAGGTTCTCTTTTGTTACCGCCGTTATAGGTTTTCTTTTTTCTCCATCCTTTTTAGGAGGTAAATATGTCCTATAACGCTTGTCATGCTCTGAATAGTAAATCTCATAGGGGTGTTGCTCTAAATAATATTTTTTATCCATATCCCTTATATCATTCAGCGCACCATCTATCCCTTTTATACTAACAATCTTGATAAACGCCGTCAATGCTTCATCATCAGAAAAAGCATTAATCTTCTTTAAGATGGATAATGATTCATTCCAAGATGAATCAATCATAGAGCAACACCCCCTTTCTATTAAATTTCTAAGCGTGTAATTTTTATAATATTGCCGTATCAGTCAGTCGCACTAAATTCGCTACAATTTTTTGTCTGTCAGTTTTGATATGCGATAGGTTGGACAGACAAAAAATCTACCTCACTAAGTGCTTGGTGACAGCCTAGACGCTAGGCAGATTGTTGACAAGGAAATAATTTATATTTGGCTTATAGCGTTATACTCTTTAATCAAACATAGATTTATATATATCGTCCGCGCTGACTGCCATAGGCGGACGGCTCGCCGTTGAATATGAGTTCTTGTGGCTGCTTGCCGGTTCTGTGACATAACGTTTGTTTGCATCATCATATTTTGCCGCCAGTATTTCTGTATCCGTCATATTGATAACGAGCGTTATGCGGCGTTTAAGCTGTTCAAAACTGTCTATCTGATTTGTTGTCCGATTTCCGAAAGCGTCTAACGTTTTATAACCGAACACCTCATAATAGAATTGCTGCGGGTTATATGGCGATGTAATGATAATCAAATCCGCTGCCAGTGCCTTATCAGAATATCGGGAGGGCGCATACACCTGTGAATCTATCCCGAAAGGGTCTAATATCCGCAGTAAATCATGGTAGGGTACGGATTGCGGGCGCAGTTCATCAAGTATGATGATATGTTCACCTGCATATGACTGGAACATATCGCGGCTGCTTCCAGAGACATAAAACCTTTGCCCTTTTCCTTCTTTTTCAGCATATTCCTTTGCAAAACTTGTCTTTCCTGTGCCTGCCGCTCCATACATCCATATTACACGGACAAATTTATTATTTTCTGTCATTTTCCTGCGCCATTCTTCCGCGCGGTTTTTCAGATACTTTGCAAATACATCCTCTATCTGTTTTTTTGCTTTGGCGTATTGTGCGCCTGTAAGTTGCTTTTCAACTTCTTCTTTCGTGATTTCACCAGTATAAAGAAGATTGAGCAATGTTTTTATTTTAGCGGCATCCCCACATGTATCAATTTTTTTGATTTCCTTTGAGATTGTCTGCATCATGGCGGGGTAGTCGAAATTTGCCGTTACTTCTGATATGTCATATTGGTGTTTCATTCTTGCCGTATCGGTTGCGTGAATAAGATAGGCGTAACCGTTTCTTGCATCTCCCTGCCATGCCTGTATATATTGCGGTTTATCCCCAAGTATCTTTGCTACGCTGTTAATGCTTCGTGCATTTTCAAAAGAAAGCATTGCGTGTATATGGGCTTCGGCGGGCTGTCCTTTCTCGTCCGTATCTTTATCATGAAGTATAATTGCATATTTTTTAGGTGCTAACTTCTGTTCGATAAGGTCAGTCAGGTCTTTCGTTGATTTTACAGGCAAATGTGTAATCTGCTGTTCGTACATCATATTTTTAACACGCAGCGTTTGATTTTTTTTCATAATAGTGTCACTCCTTTATTGATTTCTCTGTGTTTCTTTTCATTTTTTGGCACTTTGACACTTTCATATGTGCCGGTGGATAACAAGCCCTCCACCGGCAAAAATAAAGGGTCTAGGGATGAATTGACACTTTGACACCGCACCCGCCGCCTTTATTTCATACGGCGGCGGGTGACGGATTACCCTTTATAATATTCCTCCAATAGTCTTCCAAGCTCACGATACACAGGAAAATCCATTCGGGGGAAATGCACATAGGACACATTATCATGTAAGCCGTCTGTACTTGAAAACCACGCATCACCCGCATTATAGACACGTTGCGGCATATCCTTTACCTTTTCTGAATCCCAGAGCAGACGCCCCTCATTAATCGTTGGCTTGAACAGCACTTTTGTACTGCAAGCAGAACGGAGCATAGCCGGCAATCCGCCTTCTTCAACAGATGCTTCCGCTATGGAAATGATGACATAACAGCCCGCCGAAGCCCCCATTGTGACAATCCGCTTAATCAGCCCGTCAAATTCAGCGAGATTGTAACCGCCGTCCTCTTTTGCCGCACGTTTCGGAAAGATGCTCCGCAATGTGACATATTCATCAATAAAGAGAAATGAGACATGAAAGCCTGCTTCCCACCAATGAACAGCGTTGCCCCGTTCATCAGAAAGGTCATTCAGTACACGCTGACGCTCTTTTATCGTGTCTGCAAACCCTTTCATTGCTTCTAAAATCCCTCTTGCTTCTCCATCTTCATCCAACGTTATAGTGTGCGGCAAGCGGCTTAATTCTGCCTGTTTAGGGTCTATAATAGTGATTTGGGAACCGTAATTATCACGTCCGGCAAGCAACGCCTGCATCAAAACAGATATTACGCCCGTAGTCTTTCCCGAACGGGTTTTTCCTGCAAAAATCATACTGCCGGATGTTGTCAGGTCAATGGACGTATCTTTTTGTACAATCAGTTTTGTATGTTCTTTGGGCTTTAGCACATCCACTGAATGTACATTGATGCTCCTGTCAATCTTCACATCCTCTATACGGAAGCTGACCGAATTAAAAGCAGTGTCCGCATTTGTCTGTGTTACTGCATATCGGGCATATTTTTTGTTTAACCCTGCACTGATACTTGCCGATATGTCCTGAATTTCTTTGACCGTACAGCATGTAGCGGCTATCGTGATTTCAAATATCCCTTTTCGTGTTTCTCTGCAAGTGATTTTCGGGAGCCGTTCGCCCTCTTTCAGATGCAGCGGGTTTCCGTATTCTGGGGAAAACAGTCTTTTCCTTATCATCAGTCTAATTTTGGCTGCTTCCGACATATGGAGGCTTACACCAAAGGCGGCTAACGCCGCCAGCACGCCAAGCACAAAGGAATATATTGTAAGGTTATATAACAACCCAACTGCGGCGCGCACAAATGCAAGATTTGGCGCTGTCTGCATAAAAGCTCTCCCTATAATCATGGAGAGGATTGATAAAAATACGGAAATCCCTCCCGCTGCGAGGATTTTCGCAGCGGGATGTGAATATTGACCCAAATTAGGTCTAGTAGAATATCTCATACCTAGTTACCTTGTCCTTTCTGTTGCACAACATTGATATCATCACAGGTTATGCTTAATTTGTTGACAAATCCGTTATCACCATATGCTTTGGCTTTAACATTAACAGGAACAATCTGTGCATTCATCGGTACAGTGATATCTTTCATTACTTTAAAAGTAACTTTTTCAAACCGGTTGCTTACAGTTTCGCCGCTCTTTGTCGCGTATTGTGTGGAATCTTTTATGATAACGGCTTCAACTTTAGTACCCAAATGTTTTTTGGTATTGTAATCAACCAATTCACCTGTACCAGTACACATGAATTCTTTACCAGCTATAAAGGAATCCCAATCGAATTTCATAAACTGGTTTAACTTTTTCAGTGCCATATGATTTTTCTCCTTTCTTCAATATTTAATCTTTAACCGGTTATTGATTATAGCATCATTATATTCCTAAAAGGCATATTTGTCATGGGTATATGGATGTGAATTTATAGAATTTTCCATATTTTATACCTTGATTTTACTGCGTTTATGTATTATAATATAGAAAAATACATGATTTTTATGGAGGTACGTTATGGAGAAGAAATATACACTAAATGATATTATTTTGGAAGCTATGGAAAAATTTGAAATTGAGGATAAATATGGTGAAAGGATTCCTGATAGTCTAAGAAAACACTTTGAATCTTATGTCAAAAATACAAATAACCAAGAGGGGAAGACACTGTGGGACGCATCGGAAGACAGGGGATATAAGGATGCAAATAAGAAATCATTTCATTTCTTTACAGAGAAAGTAAAGGATGAAATCATATTTTCTGATGAAATATATGATTATCTCATTACGAGGTCAAGTTCAGAGAAAATAAGGAATCTGCCAAAGAGGACACAGTTGCAAGAAGAAATTAGAAAAGCTAAAGAAGATTGGCAAAATGCACAGAGAAACGCAGGCTTTGTATTGGAACCCTATACTGGTATAGTACCATCCCAAACTGATATTTTGACTGAAAAGAACATGATAATGTTTACTGCTCTGTTTGAACTGTTCTTCAATCCGATTGATGATGAATTATTGAGTGATGATATATTTAACAGCAGTTATTATGGTGGTGATACAGAGACAATGGCTTCAATGAGTAGCAAGTTAAGGCATATGGATTTACATAATTATTATACCCCAAGAAAAGAAGTAAGCAAAGAACTTGACGTTATTCTTGATACGCTTGCGGATAAAATCGTTAGTAAAATCAACGCTAAGAAAAGATGGTAGTATAAAAAGAGAAGGCTTATCCCAAGTCTTCTCTTTTTCATTCATTTTTATTTTGTTGTATTAGTGGCTGCTTCGGTTTCGATGTCAATTACGATTTCATCGTTAATCGTAACGTAGCTTACGCCGAGCGTGCTGTACATATAGGTTCTATCCAAAGGCGCGCCAACGGTTAAGCCGGTAGCGTCATCAACCTGGAAGTCGATAGCGTACTTCTTGTCTTCGCGCTGCTTGAGCGTAACTGCTGTACAGGAAACGGCTTTTTTATCTGCGTTCATAAGGCTGAACGTTGCGATTTCCACGCCCTTGTGAGTTACTTTGTAAGTGCCTGCACCAGCCTTTGCAACTGCGCGAAACGTCTCTTTGCCTGCGGATGCTGTTTTACCTGCCGCTTTGGGAGCTGTGTAGGATGCTGTGGCACTGGAACCGCCGTTGCCGCTACCAATATCATCGTTCCCGTTGGATGCGCTGGAACCGCCGTCTGCCATACCATCGCCATGATATGCTCCATCATCGGTAGAACCGCTGTTATTGCTGGAGCTGGAACTGCTGGAATTGCTGGAACCGCTGTTGCCGCCACCGATATCATCGCTTCCATCAGATGCGCTGGAACCGCCGTCTGCCATATCATCGCCGTGATATGCGCCGTCATCCGTAGCAGCATGAACTGTTAAACCTGTATTTCCTACGACCAGAGCGCAAGCCATAGCCATCGTAATAACCTTTGTCAAGATTCTTTTCTTCATCCTTAAAGTCCTCGCTTTCTTTGTTATGTGTTTGATTTGTGTAATAAAATCTCGAACAGCTCAGCAGAGGGGGCATATTTTTTATACCCCTCTGCCAATACTGCCGAGATAAACAATAAAAAAGCGGCGCAGGATTTTTCTTTCCTACACCGCTCAAAATACAGCACCACAAACCCAAGTACACACCAAATTTCCCTTGAAATAGTTTGGGAAATTCGCTATACTTGATTTGGCGCATTATATGCTGTGTGGGAGGTTAGGTCTCCTGCATAGGGGTGTAGGGAATTGGCGTTCCCTACATCCTGCCTTTTATTATCTATCTCGTTTTTTTATTATACCGCCACTGTATAAAAATGGCAAGAGGTTATATTAACGGAAAACAGCAAAAAACACAATCAAGAGGGAATGAAAGATAATGCGT
>CAMUHA010000034.1 GCA_947088515.1 uncultured bacterium | reverse complement strand
GATCTATATTACCTTGGATTTTTGGAATTTCTTTCTTTAAAAGACACTGCAGAGAAACTTTGGGGAGAGGATTTTTCTTTAAAAAAATTTCACAAATTTATTTTGGAAACAGGGCCGTCTGATTTTCAGGGATTAAACGACAGGCTGTCAAATTACTGACAGCCTGCATAACTATTCCATCATCCCTTCCAGATAGCCTCCATCCCAAAGCAATATTTTCAGTTTTCCCGCCGCCTCCACAGCAGGGGCTGTAAAATATTGGTTGGTCATTACCGCTCCTACCATCCTGTCATAATAGTCCCTGCCTGCATAGGCTTCCTGCACCGCTTTTACTCCAACAGGAGCCGTATAACGTTTACACTGAATGGCATAGGTCACGCCTTCTTTTTCCGCCAGAATGTCAATACCATAATCTCCGCTGCCCCTGGTCACTTCCACATCCACAAAACCGTTTTGTTCAAGCAGGTCTGCACAAAAGTATTCAAACTCATGGCCTTCCATATCCCCAAATAAATCCGTATTTCTGCGTTTTATTAAAAATCCCCGTCCCAAAGCCAGCGCTGCAATAATCGCCAGTAATGCAATCATAACCACTGCTATTATCACTTCTGTTGATAATGTCATCTCTCTTTTATCCCTCATGTAAGTTGCCAGAGCTTACGCCCTTTCTGCCGGAATTCTTACCACTGTAAAGCTTTCTGCCGGAAGTCGGAGCAATCCGTCCAATTCCTCAAAGTTCTCTGTATAAGATACCATCTCCGGGTATTGAGTCCTAGATTTTTCATCTTTATGCTCTGCCCTTGTAAGTTCTTTTTTTAAAACTTTTCCTCTGACCGGTACGTCCTCCCAGTCGGTTAAATCCAGATCTATGCGCTCTTTTTTAGCGTTTACCGCTTTTAGAATATATTCACTTTCTTTTTCATCCAGCGTAATATTTACATAAACCCCCTCTTTTCTAAGGGCCTTCTCCTGCTCTTCCATAGGCACAGTCACTGTTCCCATATTTTCTCCGTACATCTTCTGTACATAATAGCTGGCAGTGGGATAAACGTCTGTTTCATCAAACCAAATCATATCCGGGGACCACTGGGCATAACCAAACCTGGCAAACAAAGGCGCATAAGATGACAGAACCACCACATCCGCATTTCTCTCCACTCCCGTCATAAATGCCGCTTCAGCAAGCGCCCCATCCAATGTATTGGCACAGGGATTATTCATACCACTTTGGGGATGCGCTGCATATTCTCCGGAAAAAACCTTTACATCCCTGGGATAATCATCATAAAAGTCCACATGTTCAAAAAACCATTCCGGTTTCACATAATAATGTTCATCCACCGCATAACAAAAGCTTTCTTTTTCCGCAGCATACTTCCTGTAAAACTTCCATGCGTCTTCATACCGCTTTGAAGTAATATCCGGCCCTGCAGAACCAATCAGCTTTATTTCAGGATATTTTTTGTGGATTGCCTCTTCAAATATCAAATATCTGCCAAAAAAGTCACTTTCCTCTGTCTGCCACTGCTCATTTCCAATTCCAAGCATCTTAAGTCCAAAGGGCTGCGGGTGCCCCATTTCCGCCCGCACAGCTCCCCAGCGGGTATCAGCGGCCCCGTTTGCAAACTCAACCAAATCAATGGCATCCTGTATAAACTCCCAAAACTCCGGCGTCCCCATCTCCACCAGCTCCAGAGACTGGTACTGGCAGGCAAGCCCTACGTTCAGCACAGGTAAAGGACTGGCCCCTATCATCTCACAAAGCAGAAAATACTCATAAAATCCAATTCCCAGGGTCTGGTTATAATGGGAATACTGGGTATGCCACCCATTTTCCTCCTTTGTCTCATGTAATGCCCAGCGGTTAAAATTGGCTCTTCTTCTTTCAATAATCCCAACGCTTTCCTTCCACCTGTAACGGTTTTCCAGCGTATTGCCCTCCACAATACAGCCCCCTGGAAACCGCAGGAAACCCGGATGCAGTCCCTTTAACTGTTCAAACAAATCCCTGCGGAAAATCCCAGCCACCGCATCCCCAGGCATCATGGAAATAAAGTCAAACTCCACGGTCCCTTTCTCATCCAGCGCAATGACAAAAACAGCTCCTTCCACACTTTCATCTGCTTTTAACACCGCCTCATAACGGGTCCATTTATTCCAGCGCCAGTCATCCTGGGGGGCCTGGGCGCAGACAATTACCGCCTCCCCACATACCCTATCCCCCTTCTTCACGGAAACCAGCAAATTTCCTTTATAAGAAGCTTTTCTCGCATAAAAAGACACCCTGTACTCCTTGTCTTTTTCCAGATATATGCCGCCATATGCCTGATTCTGAAATCCCTGCCCTGCTTTAGTAGCAGTAAAGCGCAGATAATTGGGATTTTCCCTAAAAAGCGGACTTCCCGTCACATACTGCATTTCCCCGCATCCTTCATCTTCTGTGGCGCTCCATCCATAACCGGAGTCCTTTTTTACAAAATAATCCCCCTTATCTCCATAGCAGTCATAGGACTCAAAAGACCTGTTTTCTATCATTTCCGCATATAGACCGCCATCTGCGGCATAATTAATGTCCTCAAAAAACAGTCCAATCATTCCTTCGGAAATTGTATTTCCCTTAGCATTTGAAATTTTTAATTTCATACTTTCATATCCTCTTAAACCTGATGCAATTTACTGTTCTGTATTCCATTAACATATTATCACTACCTGACACCTGCTGCTGTCAGCATAAACGCTTCAAAATCAGTCCTGCTTACATTCCCATACTTTCATAATGCCGTATTCCTCTGTAAAACATAAATCGCGCCAAAAAGAAAAACAGCAGACTCATTCCTGCTAACGCCCCACTGTAAAGCGCCGTATGTTCCCCCCTCAGAATTAATACTGGAACCATCCCTATGAAAGCATAGGGTATCACAAACAAGAGCGCCGCCTGCACCGCTTTGGGATAAATCCCAACAGGATATCTGGCATATTGACCAATACTGGAAAATGTATACGGAATACTTGTTCTTCCCCCTGAGTCAAACCAGAATACCAGACTGTTCCCAATCAGGTAAACTGACATGCACAGCACCGTGCCGCACAAAATAAAAAAGAGACTCAGGCCAAATGTTATCATATTATATTTTCCCATTGCCGCCAGCATCACATTCATACTGATAAATCCAAAAATCACCACACTGATTCCCTGCAGTCCCATTCCATAAGAAAGCACCTGAAACAGCGGTGACACAGGCCTTGACAAAATACAGTCAAACCTTCCTCCAAAAACCATTTCCGGTATCTGCCATATTCCTTCAAACAATACGCTGCACAGGCCCTCTGCAATAAATATATATGCCATAACCAGATAGATTTCTTCCTCCATCCACCCTGCTATAGAAGGAATGTTTCTGCATATTACAAAGGGCACCGCCATCCCTAAAAGCTTAGTCAGAACACCCGACAACAGCATCATCCAGAAATTAAATGTATATTCCATTTCTGTTTTAATATATTGTTCCTTTAACCCTAAAAAAATCTTCAGCATCTATCAACCCCCAACTTTCTCTGATGGCAACGCCATACCCGCTAACCCTAACCGTTTATTTTCACAGTTCAACCTCCCGCTATGGTAAGGTTCCTGCGCGCGCCTCCATAAATCAGCCCATGAAGCAGCAGGAAAGCTCCTATCCATAACGCCTGGCGTCCATACACAGCAGATAACTTTATTGGTATTTCCTGCCCCAGCAAAACAGCCACGGGAACCTGCAGCATATATGGAAAAGGCGTAAAATATGCAAGTGTTTTCAGCCATCCGGGAAACATTGCCACAGGAAGCATCGCCCCGGAAAAAAATTCAAATAAAGCCGTCCTCGTCCAGGATATTCCCAGATACCCTGTAGAAAAAAAGCAGACCAATGAAAAAACATCCACTAACAGCATCCGAAGCAATAGCGCAAGCAAAAAGCAGGGAATAAACCTAAGAATCATCACCAGCTGCGGAAGCCGCATATAACCGCCAAAACAAAGGAACCCCGCCACCACAATGATAAAATTTACTACGCCCTGCATCACCAGAGCCCCCAGCATTTCCGAAAGCGACTGCACAAGAAAAGAAACTGGACGGATACATCGCGCAACCACCATCCCACTTTTTATTTCTTTCGACAGGACATTTTCTGTTGACCAGCCCAGCAAATTGTTAAGCGCAAAAGCAACCAGAATATAAGAAAACATTTCCTCTCTGCCAATGCCCCCTATGGCGTTCCCTTCCTGCTGTGCATATAAGGCCGCCCAAAGCAGATACTGACCTGCCAGTAAAATAACAGGCGTCAAAAGATTAATGATAAAACTTGTTTTATAATATAAATGCCCCTGTATGGAAAGCATTGTCAATTTAATAAAAGATTTCATACTTATTCCAGTTCCGCCAAAGATTAGTCTGGCGCCCTCTCCCTTAGAGTCAATTTCGGCTGCTCTATTTTCGCATCCCCAATTGCTCTGGACATCTGACTAATCTTTGGCTATTTGCCAGTTACGCATCCAGAAAAATTCTGGAAACCACTTCATCAATATCGGGTTCCTGTATTGTAATGTCCGAGGTTTCAAACGACTGGAGCACAGCGGAAAGCACCTGCTCCGAGGAATAATCTTCTGTATGGTAAACGATTTTGGTAATCCTCCCCTCTACCGATATCCGGGCCCTTGGAAGCAGCTCTTCTGGGTTTTTCTTCCGTCTCCCTGTCACCTGAACCATTTTATCCCTTACAAACCTGTGCTTTAAATTGTCAAGGGTCCCGTCATAGACGACCTTTCCCTTGCTAAGCACAATGGCGTCATCACAGATTTCGTCAATATCATCAAGGTCGTGGCTTGTAAGAAAAATACTGATTCCCTTCTCCTGATTCATACGACGCAGAAAAGCCCTGATGGTATGTTTTACGTTAATATCCAGCCCTATTGTAGGTTCATCCAGATACAAAAGCTTTGGATTATGCAAAAAAACCATTCCAATGTCTGCCCGCATCCGCTGTCCTAAAGACAACTTTCTAGCAGGGGATGATAAAATAGGCTCTAAGTCCAGAAGCTCCACTACCATTTCATAATTACTCTGAAAACTGTTTTTATCAAGCTTATATAAGGTTTTAACCGCCTGATAGCTTTCAATCACAGGAATATCTGTCCATAAATTTGATTTCTGTCCAAAAACCACTCCAATATTTCTCAGGTATTCGGTCCCGGCCTTTCTGGGATTTTGTCCAAACACTTTTATCTCCCCGGCAGTAGGCGTCAGAATCCCTATCATCATTTTTATAAGCGTTGATTTTCCGGCCCCGTTTTCCCCAATACAGGCAAGCGCCTTTCCTTCTTCCACATGAAAAGAAATATCATCGACCGCCGCCTTTTCCCTCCACTCTGAATGAAACAGGTTTTCAATAGCCCCCTTCAGCCCCGGTTTTTTCACATTTGTCCTGTATATTTTCTTTAGTCCTCTTGCCTCTATCATTTTCTCCACACATTCTTTTCTAAATCCGGCTCAAAATTATCCCTTTTCAATCAACCAACATCCGGTTCATCACAAAGGGTAATGAACCCTGGCGCTTTTCCCTCTGTCTCAAAAAGGAGAATTGTATTTATTCCCTTCCTAATTAATGGCGCCGGTATGTATAGCCGCTTTTGGGGTCCAATCTCCCAGAACCGTCCCAGGTTATAGCCATTAAGGAATGCACAGCCTTTCCCCCAGCCGTCAAAATCCAGAAATGTATCTCCAATTTCCTCCGCCTCAAAGGAAAACTCATAAAAGCCCGGCGTTCCTTCTGCCAGGGGTTTTTCAAAATCCAGTCCTGTCAGATCTTCCATAGGAAGACAATACTGCTTCCAATAATAGTGCTGATGTCCGTTAATCTGTACACAACGGTCTATGCCCTTTCGCTGGCTTTCCAGCATTGGCCCATAATTGACCCGCCCCATATTCTCCACAAGAATAGAAATCTTATCTCCCTTCGGCGCTGCCCCATCAAAGCTTTTCTCTTCAAGAAGCTCTCTGTCATAAAGAGTAACAAGGGGTTTTTCATCTAAATAAATATTCGCTCTGTCGTTTGCGCCATAAAGCCGGATTCTCTCAATATCCCCTTCATACTTTAAAAGGCTTTCGTACAAAATATATCCATATCCCTGTCCAAGTTTTTCCATGGACTGGGGCGTCAGGTTTTCAATTGCTTTTGACAGATTTTCCAGATTGGGAAAAAGTCCGGCGCTCCGCCTTTGCTCCAGTCTGCCGTATGCCTTCCTTGTAATCCGGGTGGTAAATTCAACCTTGGGAATCTGTGTATATTTAGATATCACTTTCCTGAAGGCTTCATACTTGGGTGTAATCTGCCCATCCTCGGTCAAAAGCGCATCGTAATCATAAGAGGTGACATCCGGCGTAAGCACATCATAATAATTCGCCCCATTAGTAAAGCCAAAATTGGTCCCTCCAATAAACATATAAATGTTTACATGCCCTTCCGAGAGAATTTCATCCAAATCCTTTGCATGTTCTTCAATATCTCCCCTCTGGTGGCAGGATACCCCCCAGCTGTCAAACCATCCTACCCAAAACTCCATACACATTAAAGGCTTATTGCCAATTTTCTTTTTCATCAGGCTAAATTGTAATGCACCCTTAGACCCAAAATTTCCAGTCTGCAATACACCATCTGCTTCTCCACATTCAAAAAAATCTCCCCATGGACCATCTGAAGTCACAAGAGGAACCTGACAGCCGTTTTCTATCATCAACTGCTTTAGGTAGTTCATGTAAACCCTGTCATCGCCATAAGAACCATACTCATTTTCTACCTGCATGAAAATAACCGGTCCTCCCTCTGTAATCTGAAGAGGAGCAATTACCTGAAACAGCTTTTCATAATAATCCCTTACATGGGCAAGATATGGCTCATACATACAGCGGAATCTCATACCATCTTCTTTTAACAACCAGTAGGGAAAACCTCCAAATTCCCATTCTCCGCAGATATATGGCGTAGGACGTAATATTACCCACAAGCCAAGCTCCTGGGCAGTTTTCACAAACTCTGCAATATCCAGCATCCCGGAGAAATCAAACACTCCCTTTTCCCTTTCATGAAGATTCCAGGGAATATAGGTTTCCACCGTATTACACCCCAAAGCCTTTAGCTTTTCCAGACGGTCCCTCCAGTACTGCGGTACAATCCTGAAATAATGGATACTGCCGGATATAATTTTTATTTTCTCTCCATTCAGATAAAAATCATCTTTAATTTCAAATCTGCCTTTCATATATCATCTTCCTTTGCTGTCCAATTCTATATATTTAATAATAGTCTGTACTATACAACCCCACACAAAAAAGAGGCAAGGATGCCTGTCCCTACCTCTTTTGAAGTGGGAAAGCGGCATCACCGCTTTCTCATTTCCACTATATTCTATTTTTAATTATTTGTAAAGAGCGTCAAACTGTCTCTGCAGTTCTGCCGTAACATCATCAACACCTGCCGCCTTTAAAGCTTCCTGATATTCAGCAACAATTTCTTCTGCTGTACCGGAATACTTACCATAGGAAATCTGTTTCATATATCTGTCATGAATTTCGCTGATGTTCTGAATCTGTGATTTAATAGAGTCAACCTCTGCTACAAACTGACCATAAGGATATTCAATCTTAATCTTGTCATAATCTGCATAAAGGGCATCAATCTTATCCCAGTCACGGCTTGCATCTTTGATTTCAAGGTCATCATTACGTCCCCACCAGAAGTTTGTGGTTCCGTTAATGTTGTCAGTATCCTGATTGTATCCTTCAGGAGTGGTACGAAGTCCGTCAGGAGTAATTTCATAGGATACGCCCTCAACACCATAGCAGAATAAGGTATAGCATTCAGGGTCATTTCTAAGCAGGTCGTAAACCATCAGGGCTCTTTCAGGATTTGCGCTTCCTGCGGAAATTGCCATTGCGCCATGAGTAATAGAAAGAGCTGTTACATTCCCGGTTTCTTCGCCAAAATAGAAAAATCCGGTTTCTGCATCTTCATCTGTGTCATAAATTGTGTTGGCAGGTGTATGGCTTACCAGGTCTGTCCAGGTCTGGGTATGATGCTGTTCTGCTGCCACTTTTCCTACTCTGTAATCATCACGGTTGGTTGCTGATTTGTTGTTAAGAACGTCTGTCTGCCATACGCCGATTTCATCCCATTCTTTCATCATCTTTGCATACTCAACCAAAGAATCTGTTTCTGTTACAAAAGGACAATACACTGTGTAAAGGTCATCCCTTGTGCCGCCCCACATAGCGCCTGCATTGATACCGTCAATGGGAACATAATTTGAATTGGAAGTAATCCATCCGCCTACCAACTGTGCCTGCTGGGTACCATCAGAATCCCATGGAATAATATCAGGATATGCTCCTTTTACATAGCGGAAATATTCAGTCAAATCTGCCCAGCTATGTACACCGTTTTCAAGGCCTGCCTCTTTCGCCCAGTCAAGACGGTAGATAAATCCATGATTGGTCCACTGTGCATAATTGTCTTCAGGAATCAGATAAATCTCACCATTATACTTGCAAAGTTCCCAGTTTTCAGCGGGAACGCTTTCCCAGGTTTTGGGAGCGTAAGTTTTGAGCATATCTTCAGATAATTCAATAAATGCGCCGTTCTTTGCATTGGGCCATGCATCCAGCCAGTCAGAAGCAGTACCAACAAGGTCAACAGTACCATCCATACGTGCCAGTGTCAGGTTGTAGTTTGACAGATAATCTGTCCAGGAAATAAAGTTGATGTCAAGCTCTGCGTTTACCTTTTCTGTAAGGATTGCATTTAATTTTGCCATCATTTCATCATATTTTTCCTTGGTTCCAGAGGGCGCATCACCTGTAGTCATATAAGTAATCACTACATGCTCGGATGTATCCACATTTGCCCATGGGTCATCAGAGTTTGCTGCTTCTCCTTCTGAAGAAGCGTCATCTTCTGTCTCTGCAGCATCGCTTCCAGATGCGTCAGAAGACTTGTCGTCAGACGAAGTGTCGTCTGCAGCTGCCTGCTGGCTGTCATCTTTGGCCGGTTCATCCGTTTTTCCGCCACAGGCTGTGAGACTGGCAATCATAGAAGCTGCCAACAATACCGCAAGTAATTTCTTTTTCATATCTTACCTCCATATATTAATTTTATATTGAACTCTGTATTACAGAGCATCAACCTTTTACTGCTCCAACGGTGATACCGCTGATAAAATACTTTTGCACAAACGGATACAAAAGAACAATAGGACCGGTTGCCAAAACCGCGTTTGCCATCTTTACACTTTCCTGCGGAATATCCGCAATACTGACAAACTGACCTGCTACCGAATTTTTCAATGCGTCAATTTTATTAACAACTTCATAGAGCGTATACTGCAATGGTTTTACTGCAACCTTGGAGCCTAAGAACAGGGAAGACTGGTACCATTCATTCCAGTAACCCAGCGCTAAAAACAGGCCGATTGTAGCAAGCGCAGGCTTTAACATTGGAAGAATTAACGATACAAATATCCGCATGTCCCCCGCTCCGTCTATCTTTCCTGACTCTGTAATCTCATGCGGTATCGCCTTTACAAAGTTTTTCATCAGAATAATCAGCCACGGTGACATTAAAAGCGGAAATAATACTGCCAGGTAACTATCCTGCAAATGATAAGTCTGCGTCATCAGCAGATAATAAGGAGCCAAACCTGCTGAGAACAAACTGGTAAAATATATGTAGAAGGAAATCGCATTCCGGAAATGGAAGTCTTTCCTCTGCAGCGCATAACCAGTCATAGAAATAATTGACAGTCCAAGCCCGGTTCCCACTACCGTCAGCAAAATCGTCAGAATATAAGATTTCCAGATTCCACCGTTTTTTGTAACCATCTTATAAGCTTCCAAATTAATATCCTTAGGGATTAGCTGCACACCCTCCGCCCGGATTACGGCCTCACTGGTAAAAGAAGAGCTGACAATAATTAGGAAGGGAATAATACAGCAAATTGCATAAATCGTAATAAATGTATAACCAAATCCCCTGATAATTTTATCTGATGTGCCCAGTTTTACTTTCGCACCGGATTCCATTAAATCCATATCTTTATTAGCCATTGTTAACCTCCATCCTTTCTTGGAACACTTAGAACAGGGAATAGTCCGGTTCTATCTTCTTTACAATGTAGTTGACCGTCATTACAATCACAAATCCAACAACTGACTGATACAAACCGACAGCAGACGCCGTGGAGAAGTTGAAGTTGGTCATGGTCGCACGGTATACAAAAGTTTCAATGATATCCGTGGTCGGATAAAGAATCGGATTGGTTCCAACAATGTTGTAAAACAGACCGAAGTTACCTTTTACAATACCGCCAAGTGCAAATAATAACAAAATAACAATTGTAGGTTTTAAGGAAGGAAGAATTATGTACCGGATTCTCTGGAAACCATTGGCGCCGTCAACCTTGGCCGCTTCCATCATTTCCCCGTCAATTCCCATGATAGATGCGAAATAAACCACTGAGTTATATCCGGTCTGCTGCCATAAGTAAATAATTACCATCAGCGCCGGCCACACCTTTGGGTCTGAATAAGGCTGCCACTTTTCCATTCCCAGACTCACAAGAATGCTGTTGACAAAACCAGTGTCAAAGTTTAACAGGTTGAATACCAAAAGACCTACTAATACCTGAGAAATAAAATAAGGCAAAAACAGAATTGTTTGGGATACTTTCTTAAACATCTTACTCTGCAGTTCATTAAGCAAAATAGCCACAAACACCGCAAGCATATTCCCCAGCAAAATGAATACCAGATTATACAAAATCGTGTTCTTTGTCAGATTAAACAGCTCACCGGAAGTTGCAAGAAATTTAAAGTTATCAAATCCAATAAATTTGCTTCCAAAAATTCCGTCACGATAGTTATACTTAACGAATGCCACCCAGATTCCTGGCAGAGGCATATAGTTGAACAGGAAGAAAAATATAATTGCTGGCAGACACATCAGAAGCAATGTCCGGTGTCTCACCACCTTTTGCCAGAAAGTCAACTCACTTTTGCGCTTTTTCATTTTTTACCCTCACTCTCTTTCCATTGTTACCTTTGTGATTCATTTGCCAGTTTCGAAACCGATTGCATATTTATATTTAATCACATTTTCCCATTATTCGTCAATCACTTTAGTGAAACCGGTTGCAATTTCGTCATATTTGTACAATACTCCATACTTCTTTTGTGCAAACTGACATATATATTAGTTTTTATTATTTGAATTAATGGAAAATTAAGAAAATTAAAACATTTCTTTGAACCAACCGGGCAAAACACACATAAACAGTCGTACAAATAAAGCTGCCTATCTCCAAGGATAAGCAGCTCTGTTTGCCGTCACTATTCCATATTATTTTTCCAGCGCGTCATACACTCTTAAAATCTCTCCCACGCTCCAGGCCTGTGCAAAGCAGCCCTTGGAGGACACGGGATTTTCTCCGTCATATATCTCCGGCAGCTGTCCGATACACCCCTCTCTAAGGGCAGCTTCTATACCTTCAAGCGCTCTATCTACCCATTCCTTTGCTTCCCTGGAGTATCCATTTACCTTAAGGTAAGCCAAATAATAAGCTCCCAGCGGGAATGTCCAGACGGTTCCCTGATGGTATGCAAGGTCACGCTCTAATAATTCTCCTCCATAAACCGGGTGAAACTCTTCATCTTCAGGATCCAGCGTCCGGAGTCCATACGGTGTGTACAGTTTCTCAAAAACCATATCCACCACCTGTTTTTCCCGTTCTGCGGAAAGCACGGCAAAGGGCAGGGATACAGCCCATATCTGGTTACAACGTATCTGGTTATCCGCTTTCGTGCCCGATAAAACATCCTTAAGACACCCAGTCTCTTCATTCCAGAATTTCAGTTCGAAGCTTTCCTTTACCTTAGCCGCAAGAGAAGCGTAATCCCATTTATCCTGCTGTGTGCAGCGCTGCTCCTGCAAAGAGTCTGAAAGACCGCTCTTATGCCCATCTCCTCCAGCTATCCCTTTAAGCTCATCCATTATACGTAAAGCATTATACCAATACGCATTAATCTCCACAGGCTTTCCGTGCCGTGGAGTAGGCAGGATATCTCCCACCCTTACGTCCATCCATGTCACCTGGTCAAAGTCACGCCCTGCCATTATCAGACCATCTGTATCCATTCCTATGCCGAAGTCTGTCCCTTTTCTGTACCAGTCCACAATATCCGTCATAGTTTTCCAGGCGCTTTTCACAAACGCTTTATCCCCTGACATCTTATAATACTCATAAACAGTCAGTATAAATAAAAGGGAGGCGTCTACTGTATTATACCTTGGCTCCTTTCCGCCTTCCGGAAAAAGATTCGGCATCAGTCCTTTATTACAATACGCCATAAAAGTTTCCAAAATACTTTTTGCCGTCTCATACTGCCTTGTAGACAGACAGCAGCCATTTAAGGCAATCATGGTATCCCGTCCCCAATCTTCAAAAAAGGGGAAGCCCGCCAGTATGGTCTGTTTCCCTGTGGAATTCCGATGGGAAACAAACTGGTTTGCCGCCAAAGACAACGCCTGCGCCGCCTGGCTTTTAAACCCTGCCTGCCTTCTTAAACCGTCTCTGTATGCCGTTACGCCCAGACGCAGCTCTTCTACTGTAGGCAGCGGCTCTCTCATTCCATATACCATATGCAGAAGCCTTACCTCTCCCGCAGGCGCCTTTGCCCAAATCCGGTGGTTTACCACACTGCGTCCGGTACTGCATCTTCCGTCACAAGCATCATAAGCATAATAAAGGTCCTCAAAAAACTTCACTGGTATTTCAGCAGCTTCCCCATCTGTCTGAAAATAAACGGACAGCCCGCCTGCGCTGATTTTATTTCCTTCTACGGTAAATTTCTGTTCCTTCGGCAAAACGCTGCCCTTTGGCACAAACTGAAGGTGGGGAAATACCTCCAGCACAGCCTCTCTCCCGGAACGGTTATTAATCTCATAAGAAATTCCCACCGTATTTTCCCCTTGCCCCAAAACAAGAGTCTTTACAATTTCAACGCCTTTTACCAGATAAGTCCATTTGGGATAATCCTCATAAGAAAACCCCGACTGGAAGAGGTACCCCTCTTCTCGTTTCTCATGGCCTTCATAATCCTGACTGGAAATATATACTTTTTCTTCCCCGACATAAAGTATCTCCTCCAGTCTGTGAATCATATTGTAACGCTGATTGGGCGAATGCACACATGCCATCAACACGGAATGGTCATTGCGGCTGCAGGACCCTGTCATGGTAAGGGAAGAAAAACCTCCCAGCCCATTTGTCATAAGGTAACAGTTTTCTTCGCCTCTCTCAAAAGTTTTCCAATCCTGTTTTCCATAAATAAACTTCATTTTCACACTCCTGACTTTTCTGTCTTTTTCCGCATATCACAGGCATTGTCTGGGATACTGCGCCAATCGTGAGAACTTATACTCCGCACCTGCCAAGCAGCATACCGCTTTGCCCTTTTACCAGTATTTCCGCCTGCCCCTTTGGCAGCCCCCGGCAGCAATCCGCTTCCTCATCATCTACCAGAACCTCCCAGGCCCCTTCCGGCAGACGCACTGTATATCCATCAAAAGAAGCATTATATATAACAAACAATTCTTCCCACTTTCCGCCGCTGGTATCAAAATCCCGGTTATCCACCCGGAAGGAAACTACCTTTTCACTGTGAATCGTCTTTTTTCCTATACGGGCAGCGGCGGACCTTGACTTATCGCACAAGCCCGGCAGTTTCTTCCTGACCTGAATCAGTCCCCTGTAATAATCCACTAAATCCCCATATTCCACTGTGCGGCTCCATCTTAGCATATTAAGCTCCGGTTTGGAACAATAACTGTTTTCCTCTCCATATTTTGTGCGGCCAAATTCCTCTCCTGCCTGCATAAATAAATTTCCCTGACAGGTAAAGTAAATAAAAGCGGCAAGCTTATTGGCAGCAAAAACATCGTCATAACGTATCGAAAAATCCGATTCACCATTGTGCATAGACAATACAAGCTTATCCCACAAAGTAAAATTATCATGAGCAGACACGTAATTAACAATCTGGGCGCAGCTTTTCGGCCGGAAGGAAGCTCCCCCGTCACGCCACCCGGTCACTGCATGAAGAATTAAAGCCTCCAGATTGGTTCCTCCATTGACAAACCCCGGCTCCTCCTCATAGAATACATGGCCTTTAATTGCATCTCTGGTATCATCGCTGAAAATACCGATTCCATTATCAAGGCAGCTGGTATTTTCCTTTAACGCCGCCTTTGTGCCGCTTTCCATTGGGGAAGCGTCTGCCCGCCACGGCTCCCCATAAAGCAGCTTTTCGCCTTCCCCAAATTCCGCATTCAGCTCCCGCCGTATCCGGTTCATCAGTTCTACAGTCAAAAGTCCCATTAAATCAAACCGGAAGCCATCCACATGATACTCCCTTGCCCAGTACATCACTGAGTCTGCAATGTAATTATCCACCATGGGCCTTCCCGCCGCAATGTCATTTCCACAGGCAGAGCCATCTGAGAGGCTTCCATCCTCGTGATGGCGGTAATAGTAACCTGGCACCATTCGCTGGAGCCAGGAGTCCTCCCGGTAAGTGTGATTGTAAACCACATCCATAATTACCCGGATTCCGTTTTTATGGAATGCCTGTATCATCTCCTTACATTCCCGAATCCGTACAGCTCCATCCTCCGCGTCAGTGGCATAGGAGCCTTCCGGCACATTGAAGTTCACCGGGTCATATCCCCAGTTATACTGGCTTTCGTCCCCAGCCTCATCCACTGAACCATAGTCAAAAAAGGGAAGAAGATGCACATGGGTAATCCCAAGTTTTTTCAGATATTCCATACAGGTTGGATATCTGCCATTTGTACCCATCACAGTAAAAGCTTTATATTTCCCTCTATAAGGCTCCGGCACGCCGCTGTCTTTATCATAAGAAAAATCTTTAATATGCAGTTCATAGATAATTTGTTCCCCTTCCAGCATAGGCGCCGCATCCTCCTCAAACCCCTCCGGGTTTGTCTGCTTTAGGTCCACTACCATGCTTCTGCTTCCATTACAACTGCATCCTGCCGCATAGGGGTCTGCTGTCCGGGTATCCTTTCCCCCTATCCGTACCAGATAATCATAATACATTCCGTGAAGATTTTCCGGAAACCTTTGCTCCCACACGCCCCTTTCCTGCTGTCTCATTTCTTCCTTGCGGCAGGCGTCTCCTCCGGCTCCTTCCTTATATATACGAAGCTCCACCCGCTCCGCCAAAGGACTCCACACCTTAAATACGGTTTCCTCTTTTGTACAATTTACGCCCAGGTCTTTTCCATCATATCTAAATTTTTCGTCAAACTCTCTGCTGGTCATAATCACATTCTCCTGAAAAGGGCGGCTACAAAATATCTATTCTATTTTGCAGCCGCCCTTCTATAACTTCAATTTCAATTAACTACTAACCCTTTACAGCTCCTGATACACCTTCCACATAACACTTCTGTGTCAACAGGAAAAGTATCGCAATGGGGATGGATATCACAACACACCCTGCATAGAACTGTGTATAGTAATATTCCACAAACTCCTGTTCAAGCATCGTCCACAGACCAATGGCAATGGTATAATATGGCGTCTCATTTCCCATAATAACCTTGGCAAAGATATAATCTACCCAGGGTCCCATAAACGCAGTGATCAATGTATACGTGATAATCGGCTTAGACAGAGGAATTGTAATCTTAATAAAAGTATCCCATTTGGACGCGCCGTCAATATAGGCCGCTTCATCAATGGTTTTGGGGATCGTATCAAAAAATCCTTTTGCCATGTAGAAGCCCAGTCCCGCTCCGCCGGAATACACCAGCACAAGGACTACCTGCTTTAATACACCCGATTCCAAAAGGCCAAGGCCCTTTAAAATATAGTAAACAGCAATCATAGACATAAAGCCTGGGAACATTCCCAGAACCAGTGCGATATTCATAAATGTTTTACGCATTTTGAAACGCAGTCTGCTCATTACATAAGAGACACAGAGTACAAAAAATGCGGAAAGAATCGTACTGAATATTGCAATGATGAACGTATTCATAAACCATCTGGAAAAGTCAATATTGCTGTTTCCATGAAATAGATTAATATAATTATCCAGCGTAAAGCCTCTGGGCCATATGTAACTCTTATAAGAACCGCTTTCTTCACGGAACGAGGTCAATACCACATAAAATATCGGCAATACCCAGATAATGCTAAGGACAGTCAGCAAAACATAGCAGGCTGCATTGGTAATCATTCTTTTTGCTTTCATTATTGGAACGCCCCCTCATCTTTATAAGAACCTGTACGACGGTACGTTATCAGTGACACAGTTGCAAGGATAATGAACACTAAAATACCGATAACCGCACCCAGATTGTAGTCCTTTTGTGTAATTGTCAATCTGTACAGCCACGTAACCAGTAAGTCGGTTTTTCCTGCATAGTAATAATCCAGTGAATCAGGACCGCCTCCTGAAAGCAGGAATATTACGTTAAAGTTGTTAATATTTCCGGTAAAAGATGTAATAAGATTAGGGGTCATAACAAACAGCATGTAAGGAAGGGTTATCTTCCTGAAAATTGTCGGTGCGCTTGCGCCGTCAATTTTTGCCGCTTCATATAATTCCCCAGGAATGTTCTGTAAAATACCTGTTGTGGAAAGCATGGTAAAAGGCACACCTATCCAAATATTGATACAGATAATTGTAATCTTTGCATACAGCGGATTGGTGAAAAAGGGAATTGACTCCGTCATGCCAATCACGCCAAATTCGCGGAGAAGAACATTTACAGGGCCGTTTGCGTTGAAAATGGTTCTCATGCTAAGCAGGGTAACAAACTGGGGAACCGCTACGGAAAGCACAAACATAAATCTCCAAAAACCTTTTCCCTTTGTTCCTTTCCTGTTGATTAACAGCGCAAGCAAAAGACCAAGTATGTAACAGCTTACAGTTGCAAATACCGCCCAGATTAACGTCCAGGACAGCACCGGCCAGAAGGTTGCCGCAAGCTTGCTTCCCTGGGAAAACATTGCCTTAAAATTATCAAATCCCACCCAGTCAAACAAGTTTCCGGGAGGCTGATGCTCATGGTCATAGCTGGTAAAGGCAATTAAAATCATGAATATCAACGGTACAATTGTAAAACATAAAATTCCGAAAATTGGAAATGCCAGCAGGAATGCGTGGAGGTTTTCTTCTGTCAGTGACCTTAAGTCATCCTTAAATGTAGGAATATCCATTCCTTTTTCTTTTCGGAATTGTGTGCAGTAAGCGCTTTTTCCCGACATACATCCCACAAAGATGGCCGCTGCTGTAAGTACAAGAGTAATAACGCCATACAACAGGCACAACATGGAATCATCACCCGTAGTGTATTCGTAAATTCCTAATGCTTCATTATATACCTGCCCCTGCTCTGCGGTGCCCAGGGTGATAAAATCACCCAGAGCGCCGATGCCGAAGGAAAACAGGTAGGCTAAATATGCAATTTCTATTGCAAGAAATATCAGCCCCCTCACTATCTGCTTATTTGCAATATTCCCAAGACCAAAAATAAAGAAAGACAGCTTTGTCATTGGGTTGCCGTTCTTAAATGCCTGTGAAACGCTGGCATCACTAGGCTTGAAATAAACAGACTGGGCTTTTTTCTTAAAGATCCCCATCTGAAAACCTCCTTAAACATCCATTATTGTGTCATTGCTGTAACGAAAGCGTCCAATTTCTCCTGTACGTTATCTTTCGTAATTTCTTTGCTTCTGATTTCTGTAGGAATTGCACCTGCATAGGTCCAATATCTGCTGCTGAATGTGGCGTTTGCAGGCTGTGCCACGCTTGCCTTGTTTGCTTCTTCTACAAGAACTGTTGCAAGAGGGTCTGCTTTAACCGCTTCGCTCTCACCAGCTGCCATATTTGCAGGCACCTGTGCGGACTTCTCATAACGTAAAACCTGGTTTTCTTCATTTCCAAGATATGCTGCAAAAGCTACAGCTGCCTGCATATTTTTGGACTGTGCGTTTACACCGATACATTTGGAACCATAAAAGCCTAACAGCTGATAATCAGTTCCATCAGGATTAAAGGTAGGGATAATTGCCATTCCCAGGTCATCGCCTAAAATATCCTTGTATAAATCATAGTTCCAGGAACCGTCAAACCATGCGCCAATTCTATGGTCTCCTGCAAGCTCAGATACGGAAATTTCACCGTCATATGCGCATTTAGGGTTGTTAATCAGGTCAATCAGGTAATTGGTAACTGCCACACCTTTTTCACTGTTCCAGTCAACGCCTGCTGCAAGGTCACTTCCATCAGGTCCGAAAATGCTAAGGCCTGCACCATAATAGTAGCATCCCAGCTTCCAGCCGCCTGCAGATTCAAAGTAGAAATTATATACATTGTCTGCTGTTTCTTTTGCCATAATCTTTTCCAGTGATGTAATGTCTGCATCATCAAGAATTGTCTTGTCATAATACATAAAGAATGTATTGTGAGTAAACGGAATTGCATACAGGGCATCGTCTACCATAGCGGTTGCTACAACTGATTCTGCAATTGTGCTCTTTACCATTTCTTCTGTAGTTCCACCCAGTCTTGCAATTGCTCCTGCTTCTACCAGTGAAGGAAGCTGGTCGCTTGCAAACAGGAATACGTCTGCTGCCGCTCCAACGTCCTTAAGAACGGATTCCTGACATTTATCTTCACCAACAATTTCAGTAACCCATGTAATGTTGTATTCCGGATGCTCTGCCGCAAAAGCCTTCTGCTGCTCATCCATAATTCCGGTATCCACCTGATTCTGGGGACACCATACTTTTAAAGTAATGTCTGCTGTTTCTCCTGTAGCAGCTGCCCCGGAGTTATCTGCTGCTTCAGACTCCTTTGTTTCTGTTCCAGCATCTGCTGCTCCTGTTTGGGAATCACCTTTTGCGGAATCGCCTCCCTTGCTTCCACATCCGGTTACGGCAGTAACGGTCATTGCTGCCATCAATAAAGCGACTAAAAACCTTTTCATTTTACTTACCTCCTTGGATTTATAAAAGTTTCGCTAAGTTTTGCTATGTTTACATTATCATAAAGAAATGATATAGTCAAGATGGTCTTTCGTGCATATTTACCCATAAATGGGTTAAAAGTACATTTCATTGTTAATTTTGTACATCAAATCGAAACTTTTTATAAACTTTATTTTCGAAACTTTTTATTTTCATGTTTCGCCAAAGCAATTCCTGTAAGACAGGAAATTTCTACATATCTGCTCATTGCCTGGACAGATACGTCCTTTCAAGTTTAGATGAGCGCCTTGTTTTTTATCCTTAACCTTGATATAATTGGTGTGTTTGGCAAATTGGTTATTGTCATCTTTAACAAAAATTTAAGGGAGGCTTATATATGGCAACGCTTAGTGATATTGCAGCAAAACTGGGGGTTTCGAAAAGTACCGTTTCAAAAGCATTGAATAACGCCACTGATGTCAGTGATGAAATGCGCAAAAAAATCCTGGAGACGGCAGTGGAACTTGGTTATGCCAACAAGCGCCTGCAAAAAAAAGAAAAAAAACTTTGTATTTTGATAGAAAATATGGATTACGACACCCCTAACCAGTTTGGACACGATATCGTTCTTGGATTTAAGCAGATGGCCGAACCAGAAGGATGGACCGTGGATGTGGTTCCCGTTACCATGGACTTCCAGAAGCTTACCCCTTATGGTGTATTTATGATGCAGCGGGGATATCAGGCCTCTTTTATTCTCGGCTTTTCCCTGTTAGACCCCTGGATGCAGGAGTTTCGCTCTTCCAGGGTGCCTACAGTTCTTTATGATAACTACATCAAGGAAAATCCCAATATTGCCTCCATTGGCTGTGACAGTCAGGAAGGATTTGAACTTGCCATCAAACATCTTATGAAACTGGGACACCAAAAAATAGGACTTATATCCGGCCCTCTGGATTCCTATATCCTTAAGGCAAGATATAATGCCTATATTAATGCTTTATATAAATTTGGACTGGAAGTAAATGAAAACTATATCGGACTGGGATATTATGTGGCGGAATCCACCAGAAAATATATACCACGGCTGCTATCCCAGGGCATAACCGCTATTCTTTTTTCACATGATGTGCGCGCCATTTCCGCCATTACGGAATGCAATGACAGAGACATTCATGTTCCCGAAGATATCAGTATTGTAGGGTTTGACGACCTCCCCATGACCGCGTATACAATACCGCCTCTTACCACCATCCGGCAGGACCGGCTTGCCCTTGGCAAATGCGGTTTTTACGCCTTATCCTGCCTGCTCAACCATGTAGCAATCGGTTCCATCCTCCTTAGGGCACAGCTTATTGTCAGAAACTCCACAGGACCGGTTCCTCCAAAAAAGGCAGCGCCAGACAATACTATTGCACCAAAAAGTTAAAGCTGTCAGAAGCATGGCTTATTCATGCTTCTGACAGCTTTTTGTTTTCCTGACACTCCTTTATCTAACTAAGATATTCCCCTTATACGGAAAGAATAGATAATATCCTTCCCCGCATCTATCTGGTATTCCGGCTCTACATCTGACATCCAGCTGTCAATACCGCCCACTCCTCTTACGGCCCCATAAATACACAATACAGTCCGGCGGGGCAGAGGCAGCTCCTCTATGTGCGTGGCATTTTCAAGCTCTGACGCCGTATAGGGCAGGCAGGAAAAGGCAAAAATTTCCTCTGACGCTTCAAACCGCAGACAGGATTCCCTTTTTTCCTTAAAGCAGTTGTCAAGTCCACGGCTTCTGTATACTTCCACCCATTTTGTATCCATATGCACTCCACAGTCCTGGGGAACCAGATAAGGCGTTACCGGAAGCCCTTCCACCTCATAAACCCCCATCACGCCTCCTGCCTTCCGGTCAGGATAGGTTTCTCCTGATAAACCTTCATAAATAAATTTATCTGCACAGGTAGGCATTACAAAACGGAGGCCAAAAACTGGCAGCTGGGGAAGCTCCTTATGGCCATGGTAATGAACAGACACCTCAATTTGCCCGGTTTTATCCACCTCATAGGCAACTTCCACCTGCGTGGCAGGCTGCGTAACCGTTTTATAAACATAAACAATTTTCACCTTTTCCGCACTCTCATTATCCGTGTATCTATTGTTTTGGGGTCCGCCGGGAAAGGGGACCTCCTGTCCATTTATGTAAACCGTGTACCCGGCACAACAAGTAAACATATCGGCCCCAAGCCACATGCCGCTTTTTTGCGGAAATTTACTTCCTCTGTCATT
>CAMUHA010000033.1 GCA_947088515.1 uncultured bacterium | reverse complement strand
ATTCTGTCCCATAATAATAGGAACTGCCGCCCCATAGGAAACCTGCCCTGTAGTAGCTAGCGCCTGCAAAATTCCAACAGACGCGGAGCTGGACTGGATAATTGCTGTCAGCAGCGTTCCTGCAAGCACACCCAGAACCGGATTCTGGAACATAATAAACAGACTTTGGAAGGCAGGAACATCGGAAAGCCCTGAAACAGCGTCCGACATGGTTTCCATTCCAAACATCAGTGTGGCAAATCCCAGCAGTATCATACTGGTGTCCTTTTTCTTTGCCTCCTTTGCAAACATAAAAAGAATAATTCCTATAAATGCCAAAACAGGGGTAAAGGCAGAAGGCTTAAGCAGACGGACAAATAAGTTTCCACTGTCAATCCCCGCCAGAGAAAGTATCCAGGCGGTAACAGTTGTCCCAATGTTGGCCCCCATAATCACATTAACAGCCTGTTTTAAAGTCATCAGCCCGGAATTGACAAATCCTATAACCATAACTGTAGTTGCTGATGAACTTTGAATAACCGCTGTTACACCTATCCCCGTTAAAAGTCCTGTTACCCTTCCTGTTGTCAGCTTGCCAAGAAGAGATTTCAGGCCTCCTCCCGCCCTACGTTCCAGGGACTGTCCCATAATGCTCATGCCAAACAAAAACAGACTCAAACCTCCAAGCAATGTCAAAATACTAAAAATATCCATGACTGCCTTTTCTCCTTTCATAAACCAGTCTGCACCCTTTATCCACAAAATAAACAGGCAACGGCAAAATCTTCCATTTCTCCCTGCAAAACAACCAGCCTGGACCCCGCTGCACGCAGTCGTTTCATGTTGCTGCTTGGCTCGCTGCCAGCAGAAAATCGAGTAGGGAAGAGCCATCTTCCCCTACTCGTGCACCGGGCGTCCGTCAGCTTGCTGACACTGACACATTTCATTTGGACGCCCATATGCATAAAAAAAGCCAGACCCTTGTTGTAATAACTACAGCAAAGTCTCGCTTCTTACTTACAAAGCCGGATTTCTAAAAAGAAATCGTATTGACGACAGTGTAAACACAGAAATTATCTGTGCAAGCTACTCCCTTTATGTACAAATTAAGTCTACCCAAAAATTGCTGTTTTGTCAATGACCATTCTCTTCAAAACCTTTTCCCCCTGCCAGGTCGTAATAAAATATATATTGCTGCAGCGTTCCCTCATATCCACTGTATCTCTCAAAAGGAAAGCCTTCCAGATACTGCTCCTTCATCACTTTATTAATGTGGGTATCTACAGGAAAAGCTTCTGTCTTATGAAGGGCAAACAGACAAACACATTCCGCCACTTTAATGCCCACCCCACACAGCTTCATAAGCTCTGCTTTTGCCTCCATATAGTCCATGGCCTTAACTGCCTCCAGGTCCACCCCTCCATTCAAAACACAAACCGCTGTCTCATGCACATACCTGCTGCGGTATCCCAGATTACAGGCATAGAGTTCTTCCAAAGATGCCCCTGCAAGCGCCTTTGGTGTGGGAAAATCATAATAAATAATTCCTTCAGCTGTTTCCCTTTTTTCCCCATATTTTCTGCACAAAAGACCAATGCACTTCCGAATCCTTTTAATATTGTTTTGTTGGGAGACAATAAAAGAAATAATCATCTCCCATAAATCCTGTTTCAGAATCCTGATACCACTTCCAAAAGCTGCCGCCTTTTGGAGATAAATGTCCTTTTCATCTATAGAACGGATAATCGCTCCATAATCCTCTTCCAAGTCAAAATATCCCTTCCACAGATTTTCATACTCATCTGCCGGACAATCAAAACTGACTTCGTTATCCTTCTGGCAAATCACCAGATACCGGCCAAATGCAGTCAGCCCATAAGCATCATTCCTGCCCTCCAGTTTTTCAAGCCGAAAACACTGTCCCGACTCACAAATCTGCCGAATGGAAAAATTCTCTTTTGTTAAAGTAACCATTTCTGCTCCTATTTAAAGTTCCACTTCTGTACTTTTACCTTTTATTTATGCTTTTAATCATATCGTATCCGCCTACCTTACGCATACAGGTAATTCCTGCCACATCTGCCAAAAACCATCCAATAGGAATTGCCCACCATATCCCCCATACGCCAATCTTAGAAACAGGTGAAAGAATATAAGCCAGCGCCACCCTTGTTCCAAGGGAAATCACTGTAAGCACAAGCGACATCTCCGGCTTTTCCACTCCCCGGTAAAATCCATATAAAAGAAACAAAATACCAATCCCACAGTAAAATGCTCCCTCCACACGCAAATACCCTACTCCGGTTTCTATAATGGCAGTTTCGCTTCCATCTACAAAAATTTGCATCAGCCATGGCGCTGTTAAAACAATAAGAGCTGATATCATTGCACAAAAAGCCGCAGACACTGCTCCTGCCTGTATCGTCCCCTGCCGTACGCGTTCTTTTTTTCCGGCTCCATGATTCTGGGAAATAAACAGGGAAAAAGCATTGCCAAATTCCTGGGCGGGCATATAGGCAAAAGAGTCAATCTTAACCGCTGCCGCAAAAGCCGCCATTACCACAGGTCCAAAGCTATTAACCAGCCCTTGTATCATTAAAATTCCAAAATTCATCACCGACTGCTGCACACAGGCTGCCAGCGAATTCCTCACTACTTCCGCCAGCGCTTCCCCCCCAAAAGAAAAGTCGGCCCTTTGGGGACGCAATTCTGGTTCCTTCAGCCAGGCGTAAATTCCAATTCCGACTCCGGAGAGCGCCTGGGCAATCACAGTTGCCGCCGCCGCGCCTGCGGCGCCCATCTGAAAACCTACCACAAACAAAATATCCAGTCCAATATTTATCAGGGCAGCTCCCCCTAAAAAGTATAAAGGAACCATTGAATTTCCAAGAGAACGCAGAAGAAAAGCAAAATAATTATATAAAAAAACAAAAAATATGCCAAAAAAAATCACCCAGACATATTCATACATCAGCCCATATACCTTTTGGGGCACCTGCAGAATATGCAATATAGGATGAATTCCCGCAAAGACCATCCCATTTAAAATAATGGCAATTGCAGCAATAAATAAAAAAGAGGCAAGCATACTTCTTTTCATCCAAACCACCTCTTTTTTCCCATAATAGACTGAAAAAACAGCGCCGCTGCCCATACACAGCCCAATAAGAATGGAGGTTAAAAAAGTCATAAGCGTATAGGCGCTTCCCACTGCAGCAAGCGCATCTGGCCCCAGATATCTTCCCACTATCAATGTGTCAGCTATATTATAACACTGCTGTAAGAGATTCCCCAATATCATGGGACCAGCAAACTTCAGCATAGTCCCTGTTACATTTCCCTGTGTTAAATCCTTTTTCATAATAATCCTCCATGTCCTTTGGGGTCTGCCATTTGGGACACAGGCATAAGATTATCTGCAACAATTTATTTCAAATCATACCTAACGCCTGTCTGATTTCCCGGATTTCCTGCTTATGTCCTTCGTTGTCCTTAGGTGTTTCCAGATAAAAAGGAAGATGTTTTAATGCCGGGTGTTCTATTATCCGCAAAAGCGCCTCCCTTCCGATTTGTCCCTTTCCTATAATGGCATGGCGGTCCTTATGAGAGGCAAATGGCATCATACTGTCGTTTAAGTGAACTGCCCGAAGCAAATCAAGACCAAGAATCTGGTCAAACTTTCCAAGAACCCCATCCAAATCATTTACAATATCGTATCCTGCTGAAAAAACATGACAGGTATCCAGACAGATACCTATCTTTTCTGAATATTTTACTCCATCCCGGATGGCCTTTAGTTCCTCAAAGCTTACTCCAATTTCTGTTCCTTTTCCTGACATGGTTTCCAAAAGTACCATGATATTTTCTTTTCCTGTAACTGCCTGGTTTAATCCTGCAATAATATTCTCTATTCCTGCCCCTGTACCAATTCCTGTATGACTGCCTGGATGAAAAACAATATTATCTATACTAAGAGCATCCATCCGGGCAATATCTTCCCTGATAACCATGCAGGCAAATTCATATACAGACTCTTTCGGACTGGCTAAATTCATTGTATATGGAGCATGGGCCAAAAGCGGTCCAAAATTATTTTCTTTCCTTGCCTTTTGAAAGCTGTTTCCTTCTCACTATAACTGCGAAACCCGGAGCCTCTGGGATTCCGGCTAAAAATCTGCATTGTGTTTGCTTCCATCTTTACTGCATTTTGGGCTGCCTTCGCAATTCCCTCCGCAATGGACATATGTGCCCCTATTGTCAACATTTTTATCCTTCCATCTCCATATCTTCATCATCATCCATTTCTTCCACAGGAATCCATGCTTTCCCAAATTTTACATCTTTAAACAAGGCGGCAAGCCCCGTAATCTGCTTTAAACGCAGAATTTCATCCCTATCCATGCCAAGGTGCTTGGAAATCCACGCATCGGACCTGCCCAGTTCGTGAAGCTCCTTTACAATATTACTCATTAAATCCACATTATGGCTTCCTCTTGCCCGGTTATGCCTGATAGTACTGGCCATTCTCTGGTCAATAGACTTGTTGATAACAGAAACCGGCAGCATTCCCTTTTCCCTCTCATAAATATCAGGGTATTCCAGCATAATCCGGTAGCGGTGAAAACCATCCACAATCACGTAAATATCATTCTCCCTGCTGTAATAGCAAACGATAGGCATGGTATAGCCGTCAATTTTTATACTTTCGTATAAAAGACGCATTTCCGGCGGCGCCACTGTATTAGGATTATAAGTGTTTGGCTTCACTTTTTCAACAGGTACTGAAAGAATATTATAAACAGGACTTTTATACTCCATACTCTACCTCCTCTATGCTTTTGTATTTACGCCTGATTACATCCACCCGCTTTTTTTGCTGTTTACTTAGCCCAAATCCCATAAAACGGCAGATATGGTCATTTTTCAGGATACAGTAGCACATACGCTTCCAGCTGGGAATATCCTTGGTTGATTTAATGTCATCTGTATCATCAGGAATCTTACCCAGAAAAATAATCCGGGTTTTTTTGTTCACTGTATAATTAGAGACACCGTTTCTCTTAATCTGGTAGCCGTGCCGCTCCAACTCCTTTATTGTAGCCTCGTCCAGGCCACCCCCTGTCTTGTGCCAGAATTCAATGGATGTCTTAAATTTCTTTACATAGTTGTTCCGCAGTCTTGCCGGAAGCGTATCCAGAAGGAAAATTGTATAGGACTTCCATGTATGTCCTTCCGGCAGAGAGATGCTCCTGTACCCCATCGCTTTGGTTCTGCCATATATACTTGCAAAATTGGCTCCCTGCACCCTGCCCACCAGCTTCACCCAAATCTCCGGGTCTATCACACGATACAAATTTAAAGAATCCTTGGAATAATCATTAAAAGGAGAGGCTACCCGCATCTGGGAAACCTTAAGCCCTGCCATATAGTACAAGTCATACAAATGGTTATAATCATAACCAAACAAAAAATTTGCATGCCAGATATCCTCTGAAGACCAGTCATACAAAGGAGAGGCGCACCAGACATCCTTAAACTGTTTGGTAATCCAGCACTCTCCCTTGTATCCGTATTTTTTGTTTAAAAATCCACTGTATCTTTGTAAAGATTCATTGGCGCGCATTCCCAGCAGACATACTGTTTTTTTTTCACCATGCACCATCCTATACCAGCGTCCAAACTGCTTGGCAAGGTCCTCCTGGTGCATCCGGTAACGGTAAGTGGTGATTGGATTATTTTCCAGATTAATCACATATTCCTTCTGGGGCATGTTCCTGACCCATAGTTCCTTTTTTGTTTCATCCCAGGGGTACCAGAACATCTCATAGCTGCTAAGAGCTGTTCTTGCCGCCATGGGAAGGCATACCCAATAAGGCTCCACATCATCTTTTACTCTTTCAAAGGTTCTCTCCACATACTCTGTGGTCACTGTATACTGCGCCTCAAAATCCTGATGGAAAAGTCCTATTTTCTTTCGGGGATAGTGCTTTTTCTGATAGTCAAGAACCAGATTCAGCAAAAGTCCGCTGTCCTTCCCTCCTGAAAAAGAAATATAGATATTATCAAACTCCTCAAAAACCAGCCTAAGCCTTTCCATAAATACATCATAAACATTTTTCTCCAAATACTCCCGTATCATTTGTAGTCATCACTCCAGTCAAAATTTCCAATATTTGGAAAAACTTCTACTAGAGAATTTATCATATAAAAGGTACAATTTCAACAAATTGCGGCAATTTTATATTTCTGTACATAAATAAGCAAGAAAACGATGGCGGAATATGTATATTAAAAATTTGTCTCCACAAAAAGTAAATAAAAAACAGCCTGTAAAAACTTTACCGACTGTCTTGTATTTTATATAAAAAATTTATCTAATTTTTGTCAAACCATGCCTTCATTGTACCCAACACCTGCATTAATTCTTCTTCTGTGATAATGTAGGGAACCATGGCATACAGGTAGTTTAAAAATGGTCTGCTAAACACCCCTCTCTCATAGGCAAACTGCTGGAATCCCTTTAGAACACTGCTTTCGTATACCTCAATGCAAATACAGCCTCCCATCATACGGACTTCCTTTATACGGGCGTCACCAAATCCGCACATCTCCCGCCTTGTAATCTCCTCAATCCGGCGGATTTTAGACATATAATCTTCCTGTTCAAACAATTCAATGGATTTAAACGCTACACTGCAGGCTAACGCATTTCCCATAAAAGTAGGACCGTGCATCAGAGCTTTATTAGGGTCATCTCCCCAGAAGCCGTCATATACCTTCTGATTTGCCACGGTAACTGCATGACCTATGTAGCCTCCAGTCAGCGCTTTTCCCAAAACCAGAATGTCCGGCAGAACCAAATCAGCAACAAAACGGTTTCCGGTACGTCCAAATCCAGTAGCCACTTCATCAAAAATCAAAAGAACTCCATACTGGTCACATAACTGCCTTGCCCGTTTCAAAAAGGAAACATCATACATCCGCATTCCCCCGGCCCCTTGTAGAAGAGGCTCTACAATCATGCAGTTGAGCTCTTCATGATACACTTCAAAAGCCTTTTCAAGATCCGGTATCCTGGTTGGAATATGTATCACATCCTTTTTCTCTCCATAAGCTTCCAGAATAAAGTGATAGTCTTCATCATCCCCCACCTCCATAGTCTTAAAGGTATCCCCATGATAGGCATGCGTAAGAGAAAGTACTTTTGTTCTTTTCATTTCTCCCCGGTTCACATAGTACTGCAATGCCATCTTTAGGGAAACCTCCACCGCAACACTTCCAGAATCAGAATAAAAACAGTAATCCAAGTCTCCAGGCAGATAGTCCTTAAGTTTTTCAGAAAGAGCCTGCACTGGTTTGTGGGTTAATCCCCCCAGCATCACATGTGAAAAATTATCTGCCTGGGACTTAATTGCTTCGGTTAATACCGGATGCTTGTAACCATGTATCACACTCCACCAAGAAGATACGGAGTCAATCATTTCCCTGTCTTTTGTTTTCAGCCATACCCCTTTTGCATCTATAATTTCGTAAGGGGGCTTCATATTTTTCATCTGTTGGTAAGGATACCAAATCATATATTTCTCCTCCATATTATCTGTATCCAGTTAGGAACTGCTTTTTCCAGCTCTTTTTTCTCTTACTCTTCATACAATGCCGTCAGCAAATCAATATCTATGTCAATTTTGCCGCCGCCTTCCTCAATACACGCCACCACCGGAAGCCCTGTCCTATACTGGCACATTCTTAGATTATCTTCCTCCATCACATTGCCCGGATGAAAATGATTAAATATAATTCCTTTTATAGGTAAATTTTGGGCTTTCATATATGCGGCAGTAAGCACAACACTGTTTATGGCGCCCAGTCCGGCATCTGCCACAATCAGGCTGGAAAGTCCAAGCTCTCTGATTATATCTTCCAGCCAGATTTCTGTTTCTCCCATACAGATTGGGCAGAGAATGCCACCGCTGCCTTCCATGGTAACATAATCATACTTGCTGCAGGCTTCCTCAAATCCCTTTTTTACAGCCTCCATTTGCACAGGATTTCCCTCAAGCCTTGAGGCAAGATGGGGAGAAACCGCCGCCTCATAAACATAAGGGCACATTTCCCCAACTGGCTGGGAAATACCAGAAACCTGTTTTACATGCCATGCGTCCCCTGCTGTCAGGCCCCCCTTTTCATCCCGTTTGTTGCCGCTCATTGCCGCTTTATAATATGCAGCCCGTATTCCATGTTCCTTTAATTTCTTTATGATTAATCCGGTAACATAGGTTTTCCCAACATCTGTCCCTGTTCCGGTTATAAACAGTTTTTTACTCATTACAAAGTCTTGCCTCAAATCCTAATTTTTTTATCATCATCATATCCGTTTCCACACTTATCCCGGCAGTGGTCAGCATGTCCCCAGAAATAGCCGCATTTGCACCACTTTTAAAACATGCTTCTCCCTTATCTCCCACCAGTCCTCTTCCTCCTGCCAGTCGGATGGAGGCATCCGGTATCAAAAACCGGAATATTGCAACACACCTGCAGGCTTCCTCATTGGAAAGAGGCTTATTGCACTCATAAGGAGTTCCCGGAATCGGATTTAAAAGATTCACAGGAACAGACTTAACTCCCAGCATTCTTGCTGTCAGAACCATGTCTATACGGTCCTCCATTGTTTCCCCCAGTCCCAGAATTCCCCCGGAGCAAATTGAAAGTCCTGCACGCTTTGCTGCTTTTAAGGTTTCGATTTTTTCTTCGTATGTATGGGTGGTGCAAACCTCCTTGAAAAAGCGGGCGGAGGTTTCCAGATTACAATGCACACGTGAAGCTCCTGCTTCCTTAACCTGCCGGAACTGTTCCTCCCCCAAAAGCCCAAAGGATACGCAAACCTCTATGCCTGTTTCCTTTTTGATGGCACGAATGCTCTCACAAACCTGCTCCACTTCCCTTTCAGAAAGTCTTTTCCCGGAAGTAACTATAGAATAGCGAAGAATCCCTCTCTCATAATTATATTTTGCGCCCTTAAGAATTTCTTCCACAGACAGCAGCGGATAACTTTCCATACAGGCCGTATGGTAATGAGCGCTTTGCGCGCAGTATTTACAGTCCTCCGAGCAGCGGCCACATTTGCCATTGACTATCGTACAAATGTCAAACCCGCTGCCACACATCTTTCTCCTTATTTCTTCCGCCGCTTCCTGCAGCTCTTTCAGAGGTTCTTTCGAAAGTCTGACTGCCTCTTCCCGGCTAAGCAGTTCTCCATCTAATACTTTTTCCTTCATTTGCTCTACAAATCTCATCTTTACTCCTTTGCATACCACACGTTTATTCTTTTCCCAGCTTTACATATTTGCCAGCACTGGCTTTAGACGCTTTGCCAGAGCCGCCGCCACAAAGCAAAGACAAATGTCCCCTGGAACCACAAGAAGAAAACAGTAAAGAAACAGGGGCCAAAGGCCAATCGGCGTATTTATCACAAAATTACATATAACATAATAATAAATCATACCTGTCCCATAAACAATGGCAAGTCCCACAAAGTTTGCAATCAAAATCCTTCGGTATGTCAGCCCCTCCAGACTTTCTGTCATTTTGCCTGTCACATAACTGCCAATGATAAAACCTAAAATATAACCAAAGCTGGGTTTTAACAGGTACCACAGCCCTCCACCCTCGGCAAAAACCGGAAGTCCTGCAAGACCTAAAAAGGCATAAAGCGCCACACTGACAGCGCCCAGCCTCCCCCCCAAAAGCAGACCGGCCAGCATTGTAAAAAGAATCTGCAGGGTAAAGGGGACTACCGGAACCGGAATCTTAATAAATGCCCCCACTGCAGTTAACGCTGTAAACAGTGCACACAATGCCATATCTCTTACTTTAATCCCTGACTTCATTTTTACGTTCTCCCTTTTCAAGCTACCACTGGAAAACCTGCCCATCTTTGGGCGCTTTTCCAAGGTCTGTTAATTTGTTCCGTAATTTAAATTAACAGAAGCCTCCACAATTGTCAACCTTTTTTTTAGCAAGGTTTACAATTTGTCTGATTTAATTTTACATTATTATTTAAAAACGCTGCGCCCCAAGGCGCATAACAAAAAGCATATTTTCATCAGAATTTTAATCCCTTTGAAAATATGCTTTATGGCCACTTTATTCCAGAACCTTTTTCAGTTCATCCATAAAAGTATTAATATCTTTAAATTCCCGGTATACCGAAGCAAAGCGCACATAAGCCACTGCTTCTAAGTCCTTTAACTTATTCATCACAAGCTCACCAATCACCTGACTTGGAATTTCCCTCTCTTCCCTGTTATAAATCTCCGTTTCCACCTCGTCCACCAGCTTCTTAATCTGTGTGGCGCTCACAGGTCTTTTATAACAGGCTCGCAGCACTCCGGCTTCAATTTTAGTCCGGTCAAAGGTTTCCCGGTTGTTATCCTTCTTAATGATAATAAGCGGTATGGTTTCCACCTTTTCAAACGTGGTAAAGCGCTTATCGCATTCATCACATGCCCTGCGGCGTCTGATGGTGGTATTATCATCTGCCGGTCTGGAATCAATTACTCTGGTATTTTCATGGCCGCAAAATGGACATTTCATATCAATTCCTCCTATTCCAGTTCCGCTTCCTAACCTTCCAGCGCCAGGAATTGCAGAAGAAATACCGTCCGGTTTGGATTTATGCTTTCTCCAGGCGCCGATTACACTAAACTGATAATAATACCATTATATTCCGATTTGTTAATCATGTCAACAAGTTTAAATACTCAGGTATAAATATCAGGCCGTCAGATAATCCTTCATCACCTTTAGCGCATTTTTTTCAAGTCTTGACACCTGGGCCTGTGAAATGCCAATCATCTCAGCCACCTCCATCTGGGTTTTTCCTTCAAAAAACCGAAGGCTGATTATTTCATGTTCCCTGTCCTCCAGTTTTTTCATGGCTTCACTTAATGAAAGGCGCTCCACCCAATTTTCCTCTTTATTTTTCTTATCGCTTATCTGGTCCATCACATAAAGAGCGTCTCCGCCGTCCGTAAAAATCGGCTCATACAAACTGACAGGGTTCTGGATAGCATCCAGCGCGTACACAATATCCTCTTTTGATATGCCGATTTCCGATGCAATTTCATTGATGGTGGGCTCCTTCATATTTTGTTTCAGCAGGTTTTCTTTTGCGTAAATTGCTTTATAAGCGGTGTCCTTCAGCGACCTGCTGACCCGGATTGTATTGTTGTCACGCAAAAAGCGGCGTATTTCCCCAATAATCATGGGAACCGCATAGGTACTGAACTTTACGTTCAATGAGGAATCAAAGTTATCAATTGCCTTAATCAGCCCAATACAGCCAATTTGAAACAAATCGTCCACATTTTCATTACTGGATGAAAAACGCTTAATCACGCTTAAGACCAAACGCAGATTTCCCTCAATATATTTTTGCCTTGCTTCCTTGTCCCCCGACTCAATCTGCTCAAAAAGCTTTTCCTTTTCGTCTGCCTTTAAAAGCGGAAGCTTTGCCGTATTCACCCCGCATATTTCTACTTTTCCCTGCGCCATGTCCTTATTTCCTCCTGCTACAATTACAAACATGCTTTATGGGCAATTGTCTGTAATAGAAATCATTCACAAATTGGCAGGAAAATATTCATGCTTTCGAACCCTTTTAACATTCCGGCATAAAATAAATTATACCACGAAAAAGAAAGGCCACAGGTATGCTTTTTTCCGAACTGAAATGTAAAGACGTGATAAATATGCGGGACTGCAGAAAACTTGGACGGATTTCTGACCTGGAATTTGACCAGTGCAGCGGACAAATCTGCAAAGTATTCATCCCAAGCAGCAATAAATTTTTTAATCTCTTGTGCACGGAACCGGACATCTGTATCCCCTACAAAGATATCAAACAAATAGGCCCCGACATCATCATTGTGGATATCCGCTGTTGAAACGAAGCCTGTATGGGGAATTTTGCTTTTGCCATTTTACAACCTGCTCCGGGCAATCCGTATCCCCTTCAAAGTACTTTATACAACGGTGTCCATAAATAGAATAATTAAAGCCCGGAGCAGCCTCCTATTCAGTAGCTTTCCCTTATCAATTCTTTTTTAAGTCTTTTCATAATTTTTTTCTCCAGCCTTGAAATATAAGACTGTGAAATTCCAAGAAGTTCAGCCACCTCCTTTTGTGTCATCTCCTGTCCGTCCGGGGCGCCAAGCCCAAATCTTAAGTTAATGATTGTCTTTTCCCTTTCTGAAAGCTTATCAATGGCTTTTAATAAAAGTTTTCTCTCCACTTCATTTTCAATGTCCTTATATATTACATCTTCATCTGTGCCGAGAATATCTGAAAGCAACAGTTCATTACCATCCCAGTCCACATTAAGCGGTTCATCAATGGATACTTCCATCTTTGTTTTATTATTTCTGCGCAAATACATCAGTATTTCATTTTCAATACACCGTGAGGCATAAGTCGCCAGCTTAATATTTTTATCCGGGTTAAATGTATTGATAGATTTAATCAGCCCAATTGTCCCTATGGATATCAAATCCTCCACGCCCACTCCGGTGTTGTCAAACTTTTTGGCAATATATACCACAAGACGTAGATTATGCTCAATTAAAATTGACTTGGCCTCATCCTCATATTCTGTCCCAAGGTCGCTGATAACCGCATTTTCCTTTTCTAATTCAAGGGGCGGCGGAAGTACCTCTGAACCGCCAATATAATGCACGTCTCCCTGTTTTGCCATCAAAAAATTAGGTTCCCTGCGGTAAAGCTTAAACTGAAGCTTCCCCGGAATCGCTATCTTAAAAATCATTTTCCAGTCCTCCTATTTCAAGTACCGCTCCCGCCTCCAGTCGCCATGTAAAGCACATCCTGTCTGCTTTGCATTCTCTCTTTCCTAAAGGCTCCCCGGCGGCGTTTGCTGTTTTTCTCTTTTTGGCTGTTTTATGCTGATAATTCCGGCGGCAGTATCATCTGATAGCAGCCCTTTTGCGATACTTTCCCCTTAAATACCGCTACAATTACTTTATCGAATTGTTTCTCCCCTTCATTTCCTGTTACTATCATGGTATCTATTTCATATCCCTCCAGCACACCGCTCTCTTTACCGATGCTGTGATAAGGTATAATTTTATATTTCTCCGGCTTCATCCATATTTTCAGGCTTTTCCACTCCTCTGCATCAAGTATCGCAACCGGTTTTTTGCTTAAGGGGTCTGTCAGGCCATTTCCCGTATCAATTAGCGCAGTAAACATAACCTCTCCCATATCCCCTGGAAATATTACCTTACAAAAATAATTGTCTCTTCTTTCCCTGTATCTTACAATCAATTTCCGTATAACTACAAAACCGGCAAATCCCATTCCTGCCAAAGCAGCGGCAGAATTTTCATGCCCTGCAGATATTCTTATTTTATCCCTTAGAAAAATAATGAATCCGCCCAAAAAAAAGGAAAATGTAAAAAGGGTACCCATCCCGCGAAGCAGTTCTGCCCATCCTTTCGTCTGTCAGACAATTTTTATCATCAATCCCCCTATTGGCACCATGCCAAAAAGTACCTTGCATACATATGGAATTGGCAGGCACAAAATAGCACAGTATCCTGCGGCGCCTGCGGCGCTTCCTGCAAAAACTCTTTTATATGTAATCGTCTTTCCGGCTGCTTTTGCGGTAAGTGTCAGCAGATATAAATCCATCACCAGATTTAGTAAAAATATACTGTCAATATATATGGTACCTTGCAGCTGCACTTCGCAATTCTTCACCTCCATTTCTTACGTACCAGTTCATTATAAACATTAAGCCTTTCATAATTTGTCAAAACGTTGTCCCTCACCTGTTCATTCATCGCACGAAAACGACAAAAAGGACCACGCATTGCGCGTGGTCCTTTTGGCCATTTCGTATATCAGAACATTACCTGCATTTATTTTTCAAAAAATTTTCCAATAACCTGCACCAGATATTCCACATCTCTGCTCCCTGCAGTTTCCACTGCAGAGTGCATCGCTAACTGGGAAAGTCCGATATCCACTGCCGGGATTGAAACCTGTCCGGCTGAAACATTGCCCAGTGTAGAGCCTCCTGCAATGTCTGAACGGTTATGGAACTCCTGATAAGGCGCCCCTGCTTCTTTACATAGGGATTTCATCACTGCTTCCGAATAACCGTCTGTCGTGTATCTCTGACTGCCATGATACTTAATTACAATTCCCCCGTTTAGCAAAGGTCTGTTTTCCGGGTCCGCCTTTTCCGGATAATTGGGGTGGAGGGCATGGGCATTGTCCGCAGAAATCATAAAACTGTCTGCCAAAAGCCTCAAATAAGCCTCTCCCGTTTTTCCAAGCTTTTCACCAATTCTCTCAAGGGTATCTTTTAAGAAAGTGGAGGCTGCTCCCTGTCTGGTATGACTTCCCACTTCCTCATTGTCAAATACAATACACATGGTACAATAACTTTGAGGTTTTGATGTTAAAATGGCTTCCATCGAAGCATATACACATTCCAAATCATCAAGTCTTGGAGCAATCATCAGTTCCTTTTCAAGACCTCCAAGCTTTCCTTTCTCCCTTACATACAAAAACAAATCACTGCCTAAAATATTATCTTCTTTTATCCCCAGAATATCAGATATCTTTTCCTTTACAATTCCCTTTCCTTTGTTAGGATATTCTTCCTTAAGGCCTCCCAAAAATGGAAGCATCTGGGTCTGTATATTGAATTCTGTGCCTTTATTGGCATCCCGGTTCATATGAATGGCAAGACTTGGAATAATAAGTAAATCTTCATCAATATTTACATTTACAGATGACAGCCCGTCACTTCCAGCATATACTACCCTTCCTGCTAAGGAAAGGCTCCTGTCAAACCATGTGGCGCACAACATTCCGCCATATCCTTCCGTATTTAGCTTCAGGTACTTATCCTCCACTGCCATTTCAGGATTGGTTTTTACCTTAAATGACGGAGAATCACTGTGGGATGCTGCCACATGAAAACCTTTAATTTCCCCTTCCGGCACACGGAACGCTGCCAGAGAAGAATCCCCTCTTTTCACATAATAACTGCCTCCCGGCACAATATTCCATGCTTCTTTTTCATCCAGCTTAAGAAATCCCCCTTCCTTAAGCCTCTTTTCCACATTTTCCACTGCATGATAGCAGCTTACACTTTCGTCAATAAATGCAAGACATTTTTCCGCCTGACTCATACCCAGCCCTCCAAAGATTATTTCCTTTCTCCCTACAACATGAAACATATCAGGATTTCACCTATCCTTACCATACGGTACAAACATTTTACCAGAAGCAGTTTTTGCTCCTGCACATAAAAGCTGCATACCTTCTGGTATACAGCCTTGCATATTTCCTTAAAACTTATTCTTAACCAGCTTCTTACTTTTTCTGAAGGAAATCCGGAATTTTTAAAGGCCTGTCCGCCACATTGCTCTTTAAATCTCCTGGTGTGTTGATGCCCGGAACGGGTCTGTGAGGCATGGGAACTGTGTTCGCCACTCCCTGCTGGTTATTCATATTCACTGTTTCATTTCCCCCCGTTCCTCCAGCCCGCAAAGATGACAGACTGGGCGTTACCGGTTTCATATATTTACCGGAAAAGGTATTATAAGGGGAACCCGGTTTGTTGGTTGGTAAAGTTGCATCTTCCAGACCTGTGGCAATTACCGTAATCCGGCAGCTGTCAGACTGGTTTTCATCATACATTGCGCCAAAAATAATATTTACCTCATCACCTGCTAATTCCTGCACATAACTTGCCGCATCAGAAGCGTCCGCTAATGTAATATCACCTGATACATTGATAATCACATGGGTAGCGCCTGAAATCGTGGTTTCAAGCAGCGGACTTTCCACCGCCATCTTAACCGCCTCACTGGCTTTGTCATCTCCCTTGCCGGAACCAATGCCAATATGGGCAATTCCCTTGTCCTTCATAACTGTCTGCACATCTGCAAAGTCAAGGTTAATTACCGCTGGAACGTTAATCAGGTCCGTAATACCCTGTACTGCCTGCTGGAGAACTTCATCTGCTTTCTTAAGGGCATCAGGCATAGTCGTCCGCCTGTCCACTATTTCAAGAAGCTTATCGTTGGGAATTACTATAAGCGTGTCCACATTATCTTTAATCTTTTCTATTCCGCTAAGCGCATTAATCATACGCGCCTTCGCTTCAAAACGGAAAGGTTTAGTCACAACCCCTACCGTAAGTATCCCCATATCCTTTGCAAGCCTGGCAACTACTGGCGCAGCTCCTGTTCCGGTTCCGCCTCCCATACCGCAGGTAACAAAGACCATGTCCGCCCCCCGCAGAGCCGCAGCAATCTCCTCACTGCTTTCTTCAGCCGCCTTTTCCCCAATTTCAGGTTTAGCGCCCGCCCCCAGTCCTTTAGTCAGCTTCTCTCCAATCTGCAACAGCTTAGGAGCCCTGCAAAGCTGCAGCGCCTGTTTATCTGTATTAATACCGACAAATTCCACGCCGGTTATGTTCTCATCTACCATTCTATTTACAGCATTATTACCTGCGCCCCCCACACCAATCACAATTATCTTGGCAGCAGATTCAGCATCGTTGGTTTTTATTTCCAGCAAGAGTATTTCCTCCTTCTTTCTTCACACAATAAACTGCCACACAAAACATGCCAGCTATTAAACTCATATAGACTATCATATAATTTTTTTTGTGAATTCGCAACCACAAATTTCAGTTTTTTTCTCATTATTTTTGTGCAATTTATCCTTTTGTCTCCTGTTCCTGACCCTGGTCAGGTTCAAAGGAAATATTTTTGGTATCTTCTGTATAATTTTCCATACGCAGGACGCCGCTTTTCCCCGAAAGGCTTGGCAACATATATTGCAGTCTCATAATTTTTTCATCCAGGTTTTCCGCTGTTCCAAGAGCTGCCCGCACATTTCCAAAATATAATGTCAGTGTATTGTCACTGCCAAAATAAATCCTGTCCGCCGAAAGATTATATTTGTTAACCAGCTGGGTAATATTCAGAATTGACTTGAATATCCCACTGTCCTCCACTGGCAGCGGTTCATGGACAAGCACATGGTCAAATTTAAGCCCTGCCACCATGGGAATGCCTGCCGTCTTTTCATCGGAACTTTCCACAATAATTCCGTCTTTGTCAAAATACATATACTTGTCCAGATATTCCACATATCCCGCCAGCGATTTCTCATAAACTTCCACTTTGATGGTATGGGGGTCTATAACCGAAACATCCATTTTTTCCACAAAAGGAACATTGCGTATACTCTTGTCCTTATACTTTAAGGATAAAAGAAGGGAATTATTGCCATAACGCCCTTCCATTACCATATCAATGATTTCTTCATTGGTATAATGGATGTTACCTTCCACATATACGGTTGTTACCGTATAATTTGTAATCACATAAAAACAGGCAGCAAAGAAAAAAATCAACAAAGCAAAGCAGGTTGCTCCGATAATAAACAGGCTTTTATGGCTCAGTATATATGATACCACAGTGACTTTTTCCTGACTGTTTTCCTGCCATATATCCATTTTTTTTATCTGTTTCTTCTTTTTCAGTCTTTTTTTCGCCATTTTCATTTCCTGCAGATACACTTTCCAGGCATGCCGGTCAACTCTACCTGTATCTGCCGGCTTATCTGGTTTTTTTATTATCCATAGAGGGACCTTCCGCTGCCTGCACCGGAGAATCTGATGGAATCGTATAAACGGTTCCTCCAAGGTTTTGGAAATCCCTGCAGATATCCTCATATCCCCGGTCTATAAAATGCCGGTTTTTCACAATTGTCTCTCCAAGAGCCATAGTGCCTGCAATCACAAGCGCAGCTCCTCCCCGCAATTCCTCTGCCGTCACTTCACAGCCAAGAAGACTGTCCACGCCCATTATAACCGCCTGGCGTTTTCCCTGCATTTCTATACACGCCCCCATTTTTTTCAGCTGCCTGATAATACGGAACCGGTCTTCAAATATGGTTTCTTCAATAATGCTGATTCCATGGGAAGTGGTAAGCGCCGCCATAAGCGGAGACTGCATATCGGTAGGAAAGCCGGGATAGACTTCCGTTTTCACATAAGGAACTGCCCTTTTATGCTCCTGGGCAATTACACTTAGCCCTTCCCGTGATATATTAATTTCCGCCCCAATTTCCTCCGCAATCTGCAGCATGCTCCGCATCTGTGCCACCGGCGCATCTTCCAGGAAAATATGCCCTCCTGCTCCCAGCACGCTCATCAAGTACGTTCCTGCCACAATCCGGTCTGCCGGAATGCGGAATGTAATGCCATGAAGCCTGTGACCGCCCTGAATAATAAGAACAGAACCGCCTATTCCCTCAATCACAGCTCCGGCTTCCCGCAAAAATTCACACAAAGTGACAATTTCCGGCTCTTTTGCAGCATTTTGAAGCACTGTCACGCCCTTTGCCATCACTGCCGCCAGAATCACGTTTTCTGTAGCTCCCACGCTGGATGTGGGAAGACATATCACCGCACCTTCCAGCTTCCCTGCCCGTGCCGTAAAACCGCTTTCATTTTCATAAATGAAAACTCCCATCCGGCGTAAAGCATTTAAGTGCATTTCAATAGGACGCGCGCCGATTACGCATCCGCCCGGATACGCCATCGTTACTTCCCCTACCCTGCCCAGCATCGCTCCCAACAGCGTAATGGATGAACGCATACCTGTGACATTTTCTCCTGCCATCGTATCTTCTGATATGTTCCTCGCATCAATCGTAAGCGAATGACCCATACGGCTTACCCGGCACCCAATGCTTTCCAAAAGCTTCTGCATATGGTGCACATCCGAAATACATGGACAGTTTTCTATCATACAGACATCTTCTATTAAGAGAGCGGCTGCCATCACTGGCAATACTGCATTTTTTGACCCCTGTATTTTTGTCTCTCCAAAAAGTGCATTTCCTCCTCTGATATGAATAGCATCCAAATTCTCACCTTCTGCCTTCCGGTTTAAAAGTTAGACCTATTCTACTATATGTAAAGAAGGAAAAAGCGCACCTTGTACCACACATGTATCCTACAAGTCCTTCAGCCGTATTCCTTTTCCCACGCTAAGGACAACGCCGATTTCCATCAGCAAAAACAAAACGGAAGTGCCCCCATAGCTGATAAACGGAAGAGAAATTCCCGTATTGGGGATTGTGTTGGTCACAACCGCCACATTCAAAATAACCTGTATGGCAATATGCCCCATAACCCCTACCACTAGCAGCGCTCCAAACAAATCCGGCGCATTGTTGGCAATCACCATAAACCGCCATATCAGCAGAATAAACATCAGCAGAATGGAAAAGGCGCCAAACAGCCCCAATTCCTCACATATAATGGAAAAAATCATGTCATTTTGAGCCTCAGGCATAAATCCCAGTTTCTGCATACTCTGCCCCAGACCTTTTCCTAAAATTCCTCCGGACCCTATGGCATACAGCGCCTGAAGGGTTTGGAAACCCTTTCCACTAGCGTAAGCCTCCGGGTCCAGCCAGGCAAGAATACGGCCGCCACGGACTCCCACGCCACTGACATTGGGGGATTCTGACATTTTTACTATTACAAAAACGGCAATGGCACAAACCGCAACCCCTACAAGGCCAAGCAGTATAAAACGTTTATAATCTGGTGTGGAGACAAAAAGCATAAGCGCCGCAATTCCAAAAATAATAATTGCAGAACTCATATTCTCTGTAATTTTCCATACCATAAGGCAGACAGGCACTGGCACCATAAGAACAATGAAAAATCCTTTCCCTGTCCTGATTTTCCGTCCCATCCGGCAAATCAGACTTGCCAAAAACAAGATCATAGCCAGTTTTGCCACCTCCGCAGGCTGAATGGATATCCCAAGCACACGGAGCCAGCGCTTGGCGCCATTGGCTTCCACACCAAAAGGAATAATCAACAATATCAGTACAATAGCCACAAGATAGCCTAACGCGGCAAAACGCTCCCAAATGTGATAGGGAAGGTTTGCAACCACAATCATTGCCGCTAAGCCAATAACGGTAGATGACGCCTGCCTTTTCAGAAAATAGGCGGAATCTCCTTCATAATGCAGACTGGCATCATAGGAGCTGGCAGAGTAAAGCATCACCAGCCCAAACGCAAGCAGAAACAGTACCACAAACAGCAGGGTATAATCAAAAAATGATTCCTGCTGCTCTCTGGATCTTCTTCTCTGATTGTTCCCGTATCTTCTTTCTGCCACAATCACTAAACTCCAATCTTTTCAACTAACTCCTTAAACAGCTTTCCCCTAGCCTCATAATTGGGGAACATACCCCAGCTTGCACAGGCGGGAGACAAAAGCACTGCATCACCAGGCGCTGCCTGACTGACACAAATTGTAAAAGCCTCCTCAAATGTATCGGCAATAAAAATATTTTCCACACCATGGGAACGAGCGCATGCAGCAATTTTTTCCTTTGTCTGCCCAATCAACACCAGCGCTTTTACCTTCCCTTCAAAGGCCTCTATCCATTCATCATAGCTGCTTTGCTTATCATAGCCGCCGCCAATCAGAATTGTAGGTTTACTCATTGCACGAATGCCCATAATGGCAGCATCCGGATTGGTACCCTTGGAATCATTATAATAATCCACTCCGTTCTTTGTGTCAACATATTCTATTCTGTGTTCCACTGCCCGGAAGGAACGTATTACATTTAACATCACATCCATCGGCGCGCCAAGCGCTCTTCCTATGGCAATGGAAGCCATTACATTCTCAACATTGCACATTCCCACCAGATTCATCTCATGAATGTTCATAAGCCGCTGCACACTGCCATTTTCTTCCTCTGCAAGGAAGATTTCCTCCCCCTCCAGATAAATTCCTTCCTTCAATTTTCTCCTGGAAGAAAAATATACCACCTTTGCAGGACATCTCTCCCCAAATTCTCTGGTATAAATATTTTCATAATTAAGAACACATATTTCTTCTTTGGTCTGTTTTTGGGCAATCCTCTCCTTCGTCTCCACATAACATTCCATGGTGTGATGACGGTCCAGATGGTCCGGCGTAATATTTAACACTGCCGATACCGCTGGTTTAAAGGTATGCACTGTTTCCAGCTGGAAGCTGCTGATTTCAGCAATGGTAACGGTATCTTCCCCTGTTTCAAGCGCAATATCTGTATATGGTTTTCCAATATTTCCCACCACATAAACAGATGGTTTGCATGCTTTCATTATCTCTCCCACCAAAGTAGTTGTGGTTGTTTTTCCATTGGTTCCGGTTATTGCTGCCACTTTTCCCCTTCCGCAGGCATAGGCAAGCTCTATTTCCCCCCATATGGGAACAGATAAGCTGCGGTAATCCTCAAGAAAAGAAGCATCCACTGGCACGCCGGGACTTATCACTACCAGAGCAAACTCCTTCTTTTGCTCATCTGGAATGCTTCCTGTAAAAGCTGTCAAACCTGGAACAAGCCCTGCCTTTTTAAGGATTTCCTGTGCATCCAGTTTTTCATTACTGTCAAAAATTACTGGAAACGCGCCAATTTTTCCAAGAAGGCGCGCTGCACCGATTCCGCTTTTTCCACTTCCCACCACAAGAACCTTCTTATTTTGTAAGTCCATTATCGTTCCTCATTTCTCTCTTTTTCTGTTTCCAGTTAAATATGTATAATAAGCGTCA
>CAMUHA010000032.1 GCA_947088515.1 uncultured bacterium | reverse complement strand
GGCATTAACATTATTTATCGCTCCCTTCCTGCACTGTCTTTTCTTCATTCTTCTTTGTGGGAAGTATTTCACCCTTGTAAATCCATACTTTAACACCTACTTTTCCATAGGTTGTGTTTGCTTCTGCAAAACCATATTCGATATCAGCACGCAATGTCTGAAGAGGAATGGTTCCTTCGCTGTAAAACTCTGTACGCGCCATATCCGCACCGCCCAGACGTCCGGAAACAGAAGTTTTGATACCCTGTGCGCCTGCTTTCATAGTTCTTCCCATGCAGGACTTCATTGCACGTCTGAAAGAAACACGGTTTTCAAGCTGCTGTGCAATATTTTCCGCAACAAGCTGTGCATCTTTGTCAGGTTTCTTGATTTCCTTAATATCAACTAACACTTTCTTTCCAGTCATTTTGGAAAGTTCTTTCTTGGTAACTTCAATCTCAGCGCCGCCCTTACCAATAACCACACCAGGCTTTGCTGTGTAAATAATTACTTTCACCCTGTCAGAAGCTCTTTCTATTTCAATTCTGGAAACTCCTGCACTGTATAATTTTTTCTTAAGAAATTTTCTGATATCATAATCTTCTACAAGAAAATCAGCAAATTCCGATTCTGCATACCATTTAGAATCCCAATCCTTAATAATACCAACTCGAAGGCCATGAGGATTAACTTTCTGTCCCATATATTATTTTGCTCCTTTCTCTACTGGCTTGCGAAGCACAAGCCCCTCTCCTATCTTTCATCCAGCACAATTGTGATATGGCTCATTCTCTTTTCAATCCTGTAAGCCCTTCCCTGTGCCCTTGGTCTTACTCTTTTCATTGTAGGTCCTTTATTTGCAAAACATTCCGCAATATAAAGATGACCCGGATTTGGATACTTTGCAGGGTCCTGGCTGTGCAGATATTCTGCATTTGCACGCGCAGACTCCAGCAGCTTCTTGATAATGCTGGAAGCATATCTGGGATTGTATTCCAAAATACCCAGCGCAGTTTCCACATCTTTGCCTCTGATGGCATCTAATACAAAACACGCCTTCTGAACTGACACTCTTGCGTAAGATAACTTAGCGGAAGGTCTTGTATCTTTCTGCGCATTTCTTTCTCTCTTGATTTGGGATCTATGTCCTTTTGCCATAATAAAACCTCCTATCTTACTTTAGACTTCTTTTCGTCTTTTCCGTGTCCTCTATAGGTTCTGGTCGCAACGAATTCTCCCAGCTTATGTCCTACCATATCTTCTGTCACATACACAGGCACATGCTTTCTTCCATCATGCACTGCAAATGTATGCCCTACAAAAGAAGGGAAGATTGTAGAACGGCGGGACCAGGTCTTGATAACCTGCTTCTGTCCTGCTGCATTCATTGCATCCACTTTTTTAAGCAGACTCGCATCTGCGAAAGGTCCTTTTTTCAGTGATCTAGCCATTTTCTTCTCTCCTCCTTATTATTTGATGGCCCTGCCGTCTCTTCTTCTTACAATCAGTTTGTTAGAAGCTTTTTTCTTCCTGCGGGTCTTAAGACCAAGAGCAGGCTTGCCCCAAGGTGTTGAAGGACCAGGACGTCCGATACCTGTCTTACCTTCACCACCGCCGTGAGGATGGTCGTTCGGGTTCATAACGGAACCACGGACTGTAGGACGAATTCCCATATGGCGTTTGCGTCCTGCTTTACCAATCTTAATCAGGTTGTGGTCTCCATTCCCTACAACACCAACTGTTGCACGGCAGACAATGGGTACCATTCTCATTTCACCAGAAGGAAGACGGAGAGTTGCATACTTTCCTTCCTTCGCCATCAACTGTGCGCTGTTTCCCGCAGAACGCACCATCTGGCCGCCCTTTCCGGGATATAATTCAATATTGTGCACCTGTGCACCTACCGGGATTGCAGATAAAGGAAGGCAGTTGCCGATTCTCACTTCTGCTTCCGGTCCATTCATAACCTTCATTCCGTCTGTCAGGCCTGCCGGCGCAAGGATATATGCCTTTTCACCGTCCGCATAGCAGATAAGTGCAATGTTTGCAGAACGGTTGGGGTCATATTCAATTCCGATTACAGTAGCAGGAATCCCATCTTTATTTCTCTTAAAATCAATAATTCTGTATTTTCTCTTAGCTCCGCCTCCGCGATGTCTAACAGTTATCTTTCCCTGATTGTTACGGCCGGAATGCTTCTTTAAAGGTTTGCAAAGAGACTTCTCAGGTGTCTTCTTTGTTATTTCCGCAAAATCGGAACCGGTCATATTTCTTCTGGAAGGTGTATATGGGTTATATGTCTTTATTCCCATGAAATTTTCTCCTTTCAAGCTTCATTTCATATCGCACTTTTCTTGTGCATAAGCATATTTTCCTCCCCGGCCAGGTTCTCTGCCCAGCCGCGGTTTTTGCAGTCTGCCTATTCCCTCTGCCGTCTGGCCGGGGCCTTCCTTTACCGTCCCGCCCAGACATCCAGCCCTTTAAAGACCTGCAAAAATTTCAATTTCTTTGCTGTCCTGTGTAAGCCATACAATCGCTTTCTTTTTCTTTGACGTTTTGCCTACTGTTGTGCCGCGTCTTTTTTTCTTTGCAGGTACGTTGATTGTGTTAACCCTTGCAACCTTTGTGCCTTCAAACATCTTTTCAACGGCTTCCTTTATCATTGTCTTGTTTGCTTCCGGGTGAACCAGAAATGTATATTTCTTTTCGCTCATGCCTGTCATACTTTGCTCTGTAATGACCGGTTTAAGGATTACGTCATAATATAATACTGCTGCCATTATGCAAACACCTCCTCAATTCTGGCTACTGCATCTTTGGTAAGAACCAATGTGTCACCTTTAAGGATATCATAAACATTAATCATATCAGCTCTTATGGTTTCAATATCTGGCAGGTTCCTTGCGGACATGATAACTTTTTCGTCAATGTCACCCGTTACCACAAGCGCCTTGTTTACCTTTAAGTTGTCCATCACAGCCTTAAACTTCTTTGTCTTGATTTCATCCATTTTCAGTTCATCCAAAACAATCAGTTTGCTGTTCAAAACTCTGCTGCTAAGCGCAGACTTAAGAGCTGCTCTTTTTTCTTTTTTATTTAACTTAAATGAATAATCTCTTGGCACGGGAGCAAATACCACGCCGCCGCCTTTCCACTGGGGAGCTCTGGTTGAACCCTGCCTTGCATGTCCGGTTCCCTTCTGCCTCCAGGGCTTTCTTCCACCGCCGGAAACTTCAGAACGCGTTCTTGCTTTCTGTGTTCCCTGACGTCTATTTGCAAGATGCTGCACAACTGCCATGTGTAACAGGTGTTCATTTATTTCAACACCAAACACCGCATCGTTTAATTCTATTGTGCCGACTTCATTGCCTTCCATATTATAAACAGATACGTTTGCCATCTGAATGGTCCTCCTTTCATTTATCGCTTATGCGTCCGCCTTCACAGCTTCTTTGATTGTAACCAGCGCTTTCTTAGGGCCCGGAACGGAGCCTTTAATCAGCAGCAGATTTTTATCTTCATCTACTCTTACTACTTCAAGGTTCTGCACAGTAACCTTTACGCAGCCCATATGTCCCGGCATTCCTTTCCCTTTAAATACACGGCTCGGTGAAGAGCAGGCGCCATTGGAACCCTGATGGCGGTGAAATTTGGAACCATGTGTCATGGGACCTCTGTGCTGTCCATGTCTCTTGATTGCGCCCTGGAATCCTTTACCTTTGGAAATGGCAGAGGCGTCAATTACATCTCCGGCAGCAAACACACCAACTTTAATTTCACTTCCAAGCGTATATTCTTCTGCATTATCAAATTTAAACTCTCTCAAAAACCGTTTGCATGGCACTCCAGCCTTTTCAAAGTGTCCTTTTAAAGCCTTGTTAACGCCATGTCTGCGGAAAACTTCCTTTTTCCCGCTTTTGTCTTTATTGCTGACTCTTTCTTTCTTGTCAACAAAACCAACCTGTACGGCGCTATAGCCGTCATTTTCCACAGTCTTAACCTGTGTTACCACACAGGGACCAGCCTGAAGCACAGTTACCGGAACAAGGGTTCCGTCTTCATTAAAAATTTGTGTCATTCCGACTTTGGTAGCCAAAATAGCTTTTTTCATTTCTTTACCTCCATTAATTCTACAGCGGGCCCATATCGGGCCATTCTAGTGCACGGGGTTACTGCCCTTTGTCCGCCATAAAAACAGCAGACACAATTTGCAGACACACATTATTTTGTTTTCATTTTGATATCAATGTATACACCTGCAGGCATCTCAAGTCTCTGCAGCGCATCTACCGTCTTAGGGGTCGGGGTAATGATATCAATCAATCTCTTGTGTGTTCTCTGCTCGAACTGTTCACGGGAGTCTTTATATTTGTGTACCGCCCTTAAGATAGTGATAACTTCCTTCTTTGTGGGAAGGGGTACCGGTCCGCTCACCTGTGATCCGTTCTTTTTAACTGTTTCAATAATTTTCTTGGCAGATGCATCAACCAGCTGATGATCATAAGCCTTGAGTGTGATTCTCATTACTTGACTTGCCATAAAAAAAGCCGCCTCCTTTTCGCACTTTATTAAAATGAAATAAGTACGACAAGTGGTGACTGTACACTCTCCCGTGCGTGTCCTGCCTGTTTATAGGTTTAAGTGCGGTTTCCCACACTTCCTGCCACATAGGCGCAACGCCCGTTTTCTGTCATCAGCATCTTTATCCCGCCGGATATCCGCCTTGCAGAGTATGTTTGTACAGTGACTTGCCGTCAGGTTCTTAGGTACGGACTCTGCCGCCCTCTTGACATTCGCTCCACGGAAAACCTGCCCTGCCTTTCGGAAGTGCAGCAACCTCACGCTTCTTTGCTATCATGCCACAACAATTTGTAGTATACATGATGATTTCCAATCATGCAAGTATTTTTTTATAATTTTCAAAAATTATTTTGAGTTACTCTTTAAGATTAAGAAACAGGTCATCTCTGTCCGTCCCAATCCATTCTCTTAAAATTTTAAACGGCCGCAAATAAAAATAATGCCGGTACACCGCCATCAGACCACAAAAGATAAATCCCCCTGCAAGTCCGAAAATCGCTGCATATTTAAAATTATACCATTTATTCTGCTCCGCCGCCAGAGGAAGAATACCAGTAAGTTCAGGTCCCCTGTAATCTTCTCTTGCAGACAGCCTGATATCTTCCCTTGTGACTCCGGTTAGCGGCTCCTTACTTTCCTTCCTTGCCCCCAGCACACTGCCAAGCGTTGCACAACCCAAAACAATCAAAATTCCTATATATATTTTTGTTTTGAGAAATTTATAATACTCTGTCATTTTTCTTCCCCTTCCTTCATCTGATAAATGCCAAATATGCCGTTATCCGCCAGCAGCCTGTATTCCGCTTTTCTCCCTTCCATATACTCCAGCGGCGCGTAAACAATCACTCCATTCTCACTTTTTCTTCCGTCAAGCTCTTCCTCCCTTATGCCATTTAAAGCAAAATCAGCAGCCGGAATCTTTTTGAATTCATCATATTCCCCAAACTCAAACCAGTAACCGTCAAACAAATTATTTAGATTCTTTTCAATATATATACAGTCATAATTTTGGTATTCTTCCGCAATCTTGTTAAAGCTGACCGCATATTTATGCCACCATTGCAAATGATAATTCCAAAAGTCCATTACTGGACGCACAGACAAAATTCCCGCAATACATATCACTGACAAAATAGTAACCGTCACACTTTTTCCTGTCTCTGATCCCAGATGAAAGGCCCTTTTTAAAAGCTCTATAAGCACCATGGAAAACCAGACAATGAAAATAAGATACAGCGGTGTCATATAATACCAGATTTCCTCATCAAGCGTATAAATAATCAGTGAATACACTACGCCACTGCCAAATACCAGCAGTCGGAACAATCCGTTCTGCCCCCCCCCGGCTTTCATTGGTTTTTTGTGAACTTCTACCTGCCATTAATAATGCTATTATGACAATAATGGCAACCCATCCTCTTTTGTTAAAAAGGATTTCGTTTATATAGCTGATATATCCCTTTATTTTATCAACAGACCATGGCGTAATATCTGTATGTTTCTGCATTTGATTAAAGAAAATATGCCAGATAAACCAGGGAAATACCATCCATGATACTCCAATTCCCACAATGCCGGCGTAAATGTAATTCAGCATCTCATATATCTTCCTTCTGCCCATAAGCAAAAACACAGTGCAAGCTGTAAGGAAAAGGGCATATACATAAAAATAATAATGTGTTTGTGTTCCAAGGAAAATACATATTATCATTTCCGCCAAATCATGTCTTTTCCATTTTCCACCGCAGAGCAGCGTCCAATGAATACAAAGATACCAAAGGCAAAAGAATGACAGGGCGGTATACATTCGCGGCAACATATAAAGTCTCTGTACCATTGGCATCAAAAACAGAAACGCAAACGGAACCACTCCATAAGTTTCCCCGCCATACAGCTTTTTAAAAAGTCTGACCATAAGAATATCAATGCCGCACAGAAAAAATAAATTAACAAGCATTGTAAAAACATTTGAATATTTTCCTGTAAATAAAGAGCATATTGTGTGAACAAAAAAGTAATATAAGAGAGGATGATTGTCAATCCGCTGGTGGAAATATGCTGCCGAATAGTTAAACCGGTCGTATTCCTCTACCACATAACTCTCCCTCAGGATATGCGCATTTATCCATCCATTACTTTCTGGTATTTTCTTATATGTATGGTCAATATATGCGAAGGCATAGGGATTATTAGCCAGTGTATAAGAAAATATCCCATCTCCGCCAATACCTGCATGAGACTGCATATTAAATATAAATAAAAGATGAACACTGACAATCACCATCATTAAAATCATTCCTGTATTTTTCCGCATTGTCTTCTCCCAATCAAATTCGTTTTCTCTTCATCCATATGGCTGGATGGATACTTACCTTTTTATTTCAGCCTCGTCTTGCTTACATCGTCAAAAGCATCCGTCATCTCTTCCCCCAGCTCTTGTGTGCAAGGCTTATGATCACAATAAACAAAAGGCTCGATACAAATCCCACTGCCAAAAAATAAATCCCCGTCTCCTCATATACTATATATGAGATATGGCAGTCCGTCAATTAAAATTTAGCAAGGCGCCTCATTAAAGTATTATACACATGCTGGCCGCAATAGTTCAAAATATGGTAAATGATTGACACTTTCCCATACTGCAACGTATAATTAATGGAAAGAATAACTGAAGGAGGAATCCATATGCCCCAAATCACACCTTTTCAAAGCATCCGTCCGGTCCCGGAACTGGCTCCGCGGATAGCCGCCCTGCCCTATGATGTTTATAACCGGAAGGAAGCGCTTGCAGAAGTTATGAAAGAGCCTCTTTCCTTTTTAAGAATTGACAGAGCCGAAACCCAGTTTCCTGATGATGTAGACACCTATGACTCAAAGGTGTATGCCAAGGCAAAGGATACGCTGGACTCACTGATTGCTGACGGCACATTTATAATAGAAGACGCTCCCTGTTATTACATTTACGAACTTACCATGAATGGCCGCTCCCAGACTGGCATTGTTGCCTGTTCTTCTATAGACGACTATCTGGGCCAGACCATCAAAAAGCACGAGAATACAAGAGAAGAAAAAGAACTTGACCGGATTCGCCACGTGGATATCACCAACGCCCATACAGGCCCTATTTTTCTGGTATACCGTTCTGTGGAAGAAATTAACCGCCTGGTAAATAACGCCAAAATGCTGGCCCCGCTTTACGATTTTGCGTCTCCTGATGGCATTACCCACCGGGTATGGCGTATTTCAGGGAAAGAAAACATTTTACAGCTGGAAAAGGCCTTTGGGCAGATTCCCTGTACCTACATAGCTGACGGTCATCACCGCTGCGCTTCCGCTGTTAAAGTTGGATTAAAAAGAAGAAAAGAACACCCAGACTACACAGGCAAAGAGGAATTTAACCGCTTTCTTTCCGTCCTCTTTCCTGATGACCAGCTTTATATCATGCCATATAACCGGGTAGTGAAAGATTTAAACGGAATGTGTCGGGATTCCTTTTTAAAAGCGGTTGAAGCGGCCGGATTTCTTGTGCAGGAAAAAGGAACTGAAAAAGTATCTCCTGCCGAAAAGGGCTCCTTTGGCATGTACTTATCCGGCTGCTGGTATCATCTTACGGCCAGAAGCTCCCTGCTCTCTTCCCATCCTATAAAGGGACTTGATGTTTCCATTTTACAGGAAAACCTGCTCGGTCCTGTTTTAAATATCAAGGACCCAAGAACCGATAACCGTATTGATTTTGTGGGAGGTATCCGTGGACTGGAAGAACTGGAACGGCGGGTTGCTGAGGATATGGCTGTGGCGTTTTCCATGTATGCCACTTCTATTTCCGAACTGCTGGCAGTGGCAGACGCAGGGCTTTTAATGCCGCCTAAATCCACCTGGTTTGAACCAAAGCTGCGAAGCGGTCTGTTTATCCACCAATTATCATAAAAGACAGAAATAAAAATATATGCCAAGTTCACCTGATAATTGGTGTTCTTGGCACATAAAAAGAAATCTAAAATTGTCACCAAATGTTTATCGGGCATATTCAAGCAGCGCCGGCGCTATCCTAAATCCATCATGCCTGCAAGCTCTGCAATCCCTCCAACAGAACTGTCCACGCTCTCCAGTACCACAATATCAGGCTGGTATTCCTCCACAATTTTATAAATATTGGGTATATTCAGCCAGTCAATGCTTAAAGTATAAGAAAAGCTTTCCGCAATGTCATCCTTTAAAAACATCCGTATAAAGCTGTCCCCCAGAAGAAGAATTTTCAAATCATTTGTGCAATTTTTATTTTCATACACATGGGTATGCTCCTTGTATTCCAGCCAGCTCCACCTGTCAGAAACGCTTTCTGTTACCTCAACAGCTTCTGGCTCCTTTATCTGATATTGGGGGCACTTTTCCAAATAAGGATAAGCAAAACCGTAAATATCTGTCCCACGTTCTTCCACAAGAATCTGATAATCTTCCTCTTCCAGCGCTTTAACCTGGCCGTAATCTTTGCATATTTCCCGCATCAGCAGCCGATACCCCATATAGGCGCCTTTTTCATTCCAGTGAGTTAAATCCACATACTGGAAATAAATTATCTCGTCCTTTGCCTTTTCCATCATTTCCTCTTTGCAGTCTGCAAGACGCACATCTGTCTTTTGCCGGATGGCCTCCATCACCTGTTCCGTTCTGGATTGACCGTCACTTTGCAGAATACTTTCCACATACATATTGGGATAAATTATTTCCTTATTATAACATTGAAAATAGTAAAAACCGATGCCTCTATCTTCCAGATAAGAAGATAAACCCTGCAGCCTTTGGGCAAATGCCTCCACCTCCGCTTCCGCCATCAGGTTCACATGCTGGTATTCTTCTATCTGCTCCGCTCTGTTGGCAAAAAGCCATCCCTCGTTTCCTTCCATAGTATCTGTCTTTACTATACGCTGGAATAAAGAATACTGCACTGCCGCATTTAGCTGCGTAAGAAGAGTCCTCCCTTTCAGATTATCACTCAGCCAGTTTTCAAATTGGGAAATATATTCTGTATTTATTCTATTCCCTTCCCCCAACAGGGAAGGGTACCCCGCAAGGGTCCTGTTTTCCATTTCTGAGATACGTCCCTGTGGCAGTCTGTGTGCAAACACATAGGGCAAAGTGATTATCAATAAAAATATTACAATAAACACCAGATTTAATATTCTCTTTCCCATACTTTCCCTCCCATAATGCATACCATGTCCGGAAAACTGTATTAAAAAACCTTTTAAAACTGAAAATAAATAAAGGGATTGTAGGTGCCTGTCACCACATAAATTATGGAAACTCCCAGAAGAACCAAAGTAAAAATATTGGAAACCGCCGTAAATGCTGTTTCCGAAAGCTTTCCCTTTATCCAAAAGCTTACCCTCCTTCCAAAGGGCAGCATGGCAAGAAAAGCAATCAATAAAATAAACATTTCATATTTTCCCAAATACCAGGTAAGCGTATACCCCACATTGTGAAGCTTAAGAAATCCAAAGAGGGATTTATAATATGCAAGGCTGTCTCCTAATGTTTCCGCCCGGAAAAGCACCATGCTCATCATCCACATAAACATAGTGTATATCACAGACAAAGCTTTTGGAATATGAATATTTGTTTTTGTATGTCTGCCTACAAAACGTTCCACCACCACGATTACGCCAAAATAAACGCCCCACAAAACAAAATTCCAGGAAGCGCCGTGCCAGATGCCGGTAAGGGCAAACACACACAAAAGGTTCAGATATACATTTCCCGTTCTGCTCCCGCCAAGGGGGATATAAACATAATCCCGGAACCAGGAAGACAAGGAAATATGCCATCTTCTCCAAAATTCAGAAACAGACCGGGAAATAAAAGGATAATTAAAGTTTCCCGGAAAGCGAAACCCAAACATTCTTCCAATCCCCACTGCCATATCACTGTAGCCGGAAAAGTCAAAGTACAGCTGAAAGGTATAGCATACAAGCCCCAGCCATGCAATTGCAGGGGTGTTCTGGCTGGAAGGCACATCAAAAATCCCATCTGCGGTAAATGCCACCGAATTTGCAATTATGGCTTTTTTCGCAAGACCAATGGTAAAAATACGGATGCCTTCCGCAAAATCATTCACATGATGTTCCCTTCCCGACAACTGTTTTTCTATTTCCGCATACCGCACAATCGGGCCGGATATCAGCTGGGGAAATAATGCAATATACAGCCCCAGCCTTAAAATGCTCTTCTGTACAGGGACCTCCCCCCTGTACATATCTATTACATAGCTCATTCCCTGGAAAGTAAAAAAAGAAATTCCAATGGGAAGAAGGATTTCCGGTATTGTAAACGCTGCTCCTGTCAGATTTCGGAGCACATGTAAAAGAAACCCTGTATACTTCCAGTAACACAAATTCAGAAGGTTAAGCGCAATCACCACTCCAAATACCATGGACCCCATTCTGTTTTTCTTTTTCCTCCGCAGATAATCTATAAAGACTCCTCCGGCATAGTTTAATATAACAGAATAAATTATAATTGGTAAAAAACAGTACCCTCCCCAGGCATAAAAAAGCAGACTAACTAAAAGAAGCCAGGTATTTTTCGCTCTCATGGGCAGTAAATAATAGCCTGCCAGCGCTGCTGGTAAAAAGAAAAATATAAAAATCGTTGAACTAAATACCATTTATTTCTTTTCCCCAATTCTCATGGTCAGTCCAATCCGCTTTTTGGCAACGTCAACTGTTAAGACCTGTACATCCACAATATCTCCTACACTGACTGCCTCAAGAGGATGTTTGATAAAGCGGTCGGTAATCTGGGAAATATGCACCAGCCCATCCTGATGGACGCCAATATCCACAAAAACACCAAAATCAATGACATTACGGACAGTTCCCTTTAAAATCATGCCCGGCTTTAAGTCTTTCATGTCAAGCACATCACTTCTCAAAATAGGAGACGGCATACTTTCCCTAGGGTCCCTGGAAGGCTTTTCCAGCTCTTTTAAGATATCGGTCAGAGTGATTTCCCCAATGCCAAGCTCCTGCGCCATCACCTTTTTGTCCTTTATCCTTTTCTCAAGGGCGCTTACCGCATTACTGTTCAATTCCTCTCCAGCAAATCCCTTTCCATTTTTCCCCGCTTTTTCCTTAACAGGCTCTTGTGTAAGAGGCTGGGTCATACCTCCCATAGCTGCCGCAAGCGCCTTACCCATGGCTGTATTTGTGTTACGTATGACTACTTTAGGCTGCCTGCTCTTTTCCTCTTTTCTTGGAACAGGCGCTTCCTTTTTCAGATTTCCCTTATTTTGGGCCGCCTGTTTCTGGGCTTTTCGCACATCTTCCATGGTAAGCCCCAGCTTTTCCAAAAGTTTCAAAGCCGCCTCATAGGATTCCGGATGTACGCTGGTAGCATCCAGAGGATTATCCCCATCCGGGATACGCAAAAATCCCGCACACTGCTCATATGCCTTAGGCCCTAACTTGGGAACTTTAAGAAGCTGGGCTCGGTTTAAAAAGCGTCCGTTATGCTCCCTGTAATCCACAATATTTTTTGCAATGGTTTTGGAAATACCAGATATATATTCCAGCAAAGAAGCGGATGCTGTATTTAAATCCACTCCCACTTTATTTACACAGTCCTCTACCACTCCCCCAAGGGTTTCTCCAAGCTTTTTCTGGTTCATATCATGCTGGTACTGGCCCACGCCAATGGATTTGGGGTCAATCTTTACAAGCTCTGCCAAAGGATCCTGGAGACGCCGTGCAATAGAAGCCGCACTTCTTTGTCCCACGTCAAAATTAGGAAATTCCTCTGTTGCCAGTTTGCTGGCGGAATATACAGACGCCCCCGCTTCATTTACAATTACATACTGCACAGGCACATCCAGTTCTTTGATCAAATCCACAATTACCTGCTCCGATTCCCTGGAGGCTGTTCCGTTACCCACGCTGATAAGGGATACGCCATACTTTTTGATAATCTTTTTTAACTCTGCCTTGGCTTCCTCCACCTTATTTTGGGGGGCTGTTGGATAAATCACCTTTGTGTCCAGTACTTTTCCGGTGGCGTCCACTACAGCCAGCTTACAGCCGGTACGGAAGGCAGGGTCCCAGCCTAACACGACCCTGCCTGCAATTGGCGGCTGCATCAGAAGCTGCTCTAAATTCTTTCCAAACACAGAAATTGCGCCATTCTCTGCCTTTTCTGTTAAATCGTTTCTGATTTCACGTTCTATGGCAGGCGCAATCAGCCTGTCATAAGAATCCTGTATCACTTCCTTTAACACAGGTGTGGTATATTCATTATCCTTTGTAATCACTTTTTTCCCAAGATACTGCAAAATTCTCTCCTGGGGAGCGTTAATTTTTACAGTAAGGAATTTTTCGTTTTCCCCTCTGTTTAGAGCCAGTATCCGGTGTCCGGCTGCCTTTTTCACTGGCTCTTCATAAGCATAATACATTTCATATACACTTTGCGCCTTTTCATCCTTTGCAACGCTGGTAAGGACTCCCTCCTCCATGGTAATGTTACGGATATATATACGGTAATCCGCCTCATCAGAAACCATTTCGGCTATAATATCTTTTGCTCCCTGCAAAGCTTCCTTTTCATTCTTCACTTCTTTTTCTTCGCTTATGTATTTCGCTGCTTCCTCTAACAGCGGGCGGTCTGCCTCCTGCTGCATAATGTACTGTGCAAGGCCGTCTAACCCCTTCTCCTTCGCCACACTTGCCCTGGTCTTTCGTTTAGGGCGGTAAGGGCGGTAAAGGTCCTCTACCACCACCAGGGTTTCTGCAGCCAAAATCTTTTCTTTCAACTCATCTGTCAGTTTCCCCTGCTCTTGTATGCTCCCAATAACCTGCTCTTTCTTCTCTTCCAGGTTCCGCAAATAATTCAGTCTTTCATAAAGCTCTCTTAATACTTCGTCGTTTAAAGAACCGGTAGCCTCTTTACGGTATCGTGAAATGAAAGGGATGGTGTTGCCTTCATCTATCAGCTTAACAGCAGCCTCCACCTGCCACTTTTCCACCTTCAGTTCTTCTTTTAATTTTAAAATTATATCCATATTCTTCTCCATTCCTGTCTGCTGATGCCATGGCATGTGGACACACGAAGCTGTACATCAGACATTCCTTATTAATTTTAATAACCATGCCCTGGCGCAATTTTTAGGAACGCTCTGGCGGTTCATTTTCATTTTGGCAAAATACCACGCATTTGGGCAGTAACACTATTATAGTGGATAACCTGTCTCTTTTTCAAGAAAGATTTGTAATATCCGCCAGAAAGTGCTAATATAATTATAACTTTTGCTTAAAGCATTGCAGACATCTGCATCATAGGATAAAAATAAAAGAAAGCTGAATCTCTATGGACTACAACAACTATAATAACAATAATAATACTTATAACCAGCCAAATAACAATTACAATGACGGTCAGCCTTTCCGCAATCCCGGACGGGGTATGGCAATGGCATCTATGATTTTAGGCGTTGCCTGTTTTTTTACCCTGTTTACGGTATATATCCCTATTGTCTGCGGAAGTATTGCCATTATTCTGGCTATTCTTTCCAAGGGCTATGGAAAAAAAATGCTGACTACTGCCTGGGTCGGTATCGGAAGCGCCATTGGCGGAATGCTTCTTATCGCCTCCCTTGTGGGTTCTGTCGCCGGAATGCTTCTTTCCAGCAGCCGTGAGGACCTTATAAACTTTGGAAGGCAGATGGACCAGCAGTTTGAACAGCAGACCGGACGGGAACTGGAAGAACTTTTCGGACAGTCTTACGAAGATGTTATGAAGGCTTATTCTGAAATGATGGGAAAACACTGACAGCAAAAGGAGGAATTTATGAGCAGCATCATCACAGGAAATTATAATTACATGACCCCATATGCCGGCGGATATTCCGGCAGCTCCATGAAAACGGGCAGCAAAAATGCGGTTTCTAAGGCAGGCAAACCAATGGTGAACCCTGGTGAATCTAGCCAGGTAAATCCTGGCCGCAAATCTTCTCCCGCCGAATGTGAAACCTGCAAAAACCGCAAATACCAGGACGGCTCTGACGAGATGGTTTCTTTCAAGTCGGCCTCCCATATTTCCCCCCAGTCTTCCGCTTCCAAGGTTCGTGCCCACGAACAGGAACACGTAAGTAATGCCTTTTCAAAAGCAGCCGAAAAGGGGGGCAAGGTGCTTTCCGCAAATGTCACCTTAAAAACCGCCATCTGCCCGGAGTGCGGAACCAGCTATGTTGCAGGCGGAACTACTGCAACCAGAATAAAATATCCAAATGAAAGCAATCCTTATATGAAGGATAAGAAAGCGCAGGATGCACTTTCTTTTATTGGACGTAACCTGGATATTGCAGTTTAAATTAAAACAGCCTGTGCCGGGACGAGCGTGTCTGAAACTCTTTTAGACACGCTCTAAGAACGTTAATCAGGCATGGAGGATATTATGAATCAATATTTATCTTCTGCCAGTTTAAAAACTCTGGCAAAAGGTCAGCTTCTTGGAAAATATGGCACTGTAATTGCGGCTTATCTTCTCCATCTGGTCAGCATTTTTATGATAAACAGGGCTATCTCTTTACTAATTGGCACAGGCACAATAATCAGTATCCTGCTATCCGCCATTGCCAATTTTCTTCTCAGCCTATTTTCCGGTTATTTTCTTGCAGGAGAAGCTTTTATTTATTTAAAAATTGCATGCAACCACCAGCCTGTGGTTAATGACCTGTTCCACTTTTTCCGCGGCGATACTGCTAAAGTACTTTCCATTCAGATAATTACGGCAGGAGTAACTTCTGTCAGCTTTCTGCCTTCAACAATTGTGGCTTATTTTCTGGACCGTTCCTTAGCTCTGCGCTTAACTGGCCATTTAAATGAGGCGTCATCTCCAGACGCTCTCCTGTTTTTACTTTTTGTGGTTCTGCTTCTTGCAGCCGCCATTATCAGCATTTATGTAGACCTTATGCTTTCCCAGGCTTTTTATCTGATGCTGGACTTTCCCGATTATCCGGCTTCCCGGATTATCCGCATGAGTATCCAGCTTATGAAAGGAAATAAAGGCAGGCTTTTATATATTAAGTTATCCTTTATCCCCTTACTGCTTCTTGGCGGCATCTCCTGCGGCATTGGGCTTTTATGGCTTCTTCCATACATGGCTGCCACTTATGCCAACTTTTATCTTGATTTAGTCCGTAAAAAACCTTTGTCTGAATAAAAAAGAATGCCCGGAGTGTGTTTACAACATGTTCCGGGCATTTTGGTCCTACAAAACTATTAATTTGATGTTTCCTTTACATTTATCCACTTCAGATAAGCGTTGATAAACAAATCAATCCCCCCATCCATGACAGAGTCCACATTGCCTGACTCTGCACTGGTTCTGTGGTCTTTCACCATGGTATATGGCTGCATCACATAAGAACGTATCTGATTGCCCCAGCCTATATCCTTCACTTCCCCACGAATGTCTGAGAGTTTTTCTGCATTAGCCTCTTTTTTCAGCATATACAGCTTTGCTTTCAACATCTGCATCGCTTTATCTTTGTTCTGGAACTGGGAACGCTCATTCTGGCATTGCACCACTACCCCTGTAGGAATATGGGTAATACGGATTGCCGATGAAGTCTTATTGATATGCTGTCCACCAGCGCCGCTGCTACGGTAAGTGTCAATTCTAAGGTCATCCTCATTAATTTCCACATCCACATCCTCTTCAATATCTGGCATTACATCCAAAGATACAAAAGAAGTCTGTCGCTTTCCCTGGGCATTAAAAGGCGAAATTCTCACCAGACGGTGAACGCCTTTTTCTGATTTTAAATAGCCATAAGCATTGGTTCCGTTTACCTGAAAAGTCACTGACTTAATTCCAGCCTCTTCACCGTCCAGGTAATCCAGTACTTCTAAAGCAAATCCCCGGCGTTCTGCCCATCTGGTATACATACGGTAAAGCATGGAACACCAGTCACAGCTCTCCGTTCCGCCTGCTCCTGCATTCAGCTTTAAAATGGCATTATGTCCATCATACTCCTCCGAAAGCAAAGTGCTTATACGGATATCCTCAAAGGCGGAAATAAACCTGTCCAGCTCTGTGCGGATTTCATCTGCAAGGTCAGCGTCCTCTTCCTCATATCCCATTTCAATCAGCGTTTCAATATCTTCAAATTGCCGCTCTAGCCCCTGCAGGGTTTCCACAGTATCCTTTAAATTCTTTAATTCTTTCATCTTCTGGTTGGAAATATCCGGGTCATCCCAAAATCCGGGCGCCTCCATTTCCCTTTCCAGCTCTTCAATTTTCTTTGACTTATTTGCTAAGTCAAAGTGAATCCCTCACTTCCGCTAAAGGGCTTTTGTATGTCTGAAGTTCAGACTTCATCTGGTCTAACTCAACCACCTTGCGTCACCTCTTCCCTATTTTTATTTTCCTTATGAGTTTTTCTTTCCACAGCACTGTTTATACTTCTTACCGCTGCCGCAGGGACAGGGGTCATTAGGATAAACCTTGGCATTTCCACGCTTTACGGGTGCTTTTGCAAGAGAGTCGTCCTTGTTGGTGCCTGTTACCTTGGCCACCTGTTCTCTTTCTACCTTCTGTTCCACCCTCACATGGCACAGAACCCTTACCGTTTCTTCCCGGATATTCTGAGTCATTTCATCAAACATCTCATAACCGCTTAACTTGTACTCCACCAAAGGGTCCCTTTGCCCATATGCCTGCAGTCCCACTCCCTGACGGAGCTGTTCCATGTCATCAATATGGTCCATCCACTTCCGGTCAATCACCTTAAGAAGAATAACTCTCTCAAGCTCCCGGATTGCTTCTGTTTCTGGAAATTCCGCTTCCTTTGCTTCATAAAACTTCACAGCTTCTTCCTTTAGCTGCTGTTTTAAAGCATTCTTTTTCGGCGTATTAATTCGCCCCCTGTTAATGCGCTTTAAAGGAATTGTTGGGAGCAGCAGCGTATTTAACTCTTCCAGATTCCAGTCATCATAATCTGTGTCATCCCCAATCACAATGTCCACTGCATTTTCCGCAATATCCGTAATCATCTTATAAATGGCATCTCTCATACTTTCACCGTCTAATACCCGGCGGCGTTCTTCATATATAATTTCCCTCTGTTCATTCATAACCTGGTCATATTCAAGAAGGTTCTTTCTGATGCCGTAGTTATTATTTTCTATCTTTTTCTGTGCGGACTCTATTGCATTACTAAGCATCTTATGTTCGATTTCCTGATTTTCAGGAATTCCCAGTGTATTGAACATATTAATCAGACGCTCTGAGCCAAACAAGCGCATCAGGTCGTCCTCTAAGGAAATATAAAACTTTGACTCACCAGGGTCTCCCTGACGACCGGAACGTCCCCTTAGCTGATTGTCGATACGTCTTGATTCATGACGCTCTGTGCCGATAATTTTAAGCCCTCCGGCTTCCCTGGCAGCTTCGTCCAGTTTAATATCGGTACCACGGCCTGCCATGTTGGTTGCGATAGTGACCGCACCATGGATACCTGCATCTGCCACAATTTCCGCCTCAAGCTCATGGAACTTGGCATTTAACACCTTATGCGGAATTCCCTGCTTGGTAAGCAGCTTGCTTAATTCCTCTGACGCTTCAATGGTGATGGTTCCCACCAGTACAGGCTGTCCCTTTGCATGGGATTCTTTTACGGCCTCCACGATTGCATGAAGCTTTTCTTTTCTTGTTTTATATACAGCATCCTGCAAATCCTTCCTTGCCACAGGTCTGTTTGTAGGTATTTCTATTACATCCATGCCATAAATATCACGGAATTCTCTCTCTTCCGTAAGGGCTGTACCAGTCATACCTGCTTTCTTTTCGAATTTATTAAAAAAGTTCTGGAAGGTTATTGTCGCAAGTGTCTTGCTTTCTCTTTTTACCTTCACATGCTCTTTTGCCTCAATCGCCTGGTGAAGTCCGTCAGAATAACGGCGTCCCGGCATAATACGTCCGGTAAATTCATCAACAATCAATACCTGGTCGTCTTTTACCACATAATCCTGGTCCCTGAACATTAAATTATTAGCGCGCAGGGCAAGGGTAATGTTATGCTGGATTTCAATATTTTCAGGGTCCGCAAGGTTCTCAATCTGGAAAAATTTTTCCACCTTGTCCACCCCTTGGGCGGTGAGGTTTACCACCTTGTCCTTTTCATTGACAATAAAGTCCCCTGTTTCCTCTCTCTCCACCCCCATAATGGCATCCATCTTACTAAGGTCCTGCATATCTTCACCGCGCTTTAACTGCTTGGCAAGTATATCACAGACCTCATATAACTTAGTGGACTTCCCACTCTGGCCAGATATGATAAGAGGGGTTCTCGCCTCATCAATCAATATGGAATCCACCTCATCAATAATTGCATAATGTAAATCACGCAATACCAGCTGTGCCTTATAAATCACCATATTATCACGCAGGTAGTCAAACCCAAGCTCATTATTGGTCACGTATGTGATATCACAGGCATAGGCTTCTCTTCTTTCATCGGACTTCATGCTGTTTAACACTACACCAACGGTCAGTCCTAAAAATTTATGAATCTCTCCCATCCACTCGGCGTCACGCTTGGCAAGATAATCATTGACCGTTACCACATAAACCCCTTTGCCTTCCAACGCATTCAAATAAGAAGGAAGCGTTGCTATCAGGGTTTTTCCTTCACCGGTTTTCATTTCAGCAATGCGTCCCTGGTGCATAATGATACCACCAATTAACTGCACCCTGTAATGCTCCATATTAAGTACACGTCTCGCCGCTTCCCTTACCGCTGCAAAAGCTTCCGGCAGTAAATCGTCAAGCGTTGCCCCTTCTGACAGACGCTTCTTAAATTCCTCTGTCTTCCCGGAAAGCTCCGCATCTGACAGCGCCTGCATGGATGGACGCAAATCTTCAATTGCCTGTACCAGCCCCTCAATGCGCTTAAGTTCCCTCTCACTATGTGTGCCAAATACTTTTTGGATTAAATTCATCTTAGTCTCCCATTCTTATCGCGTACCTGTCGCCATAATATAAAACTCCCTTTTGGGAAAATGTTTCCGGTATATAAAACTGCAAATTTTATTTTAACAGATTTAAAGCTTATATTCAACTATACCATGAAAATTAATACAGAAATCAATCTTTTAGAAATTTCCGCCTCTTCCGCGCATGTTTGGCGCTATCAAAAATGATTACTTTTCATCCCCCATACATCTGGCTGTATTTAAAAAGCAATATCACAGCTAAAAACCTTTCAGCCCAAATATAATTCCTGTCCAATTATAATTGCCTTTGCGTCCATACCATGACCGATATCTCCAGTAACCGCAATGGGGATATCCCTGCCTGCTGTTTCCCTTAAAAGCGTTTCAACTGTTGGAATGCAATTTTCTTTTTCCATCTGCGTAAAGGTTCCAATCAGAATTCCGGCAGCTTTTTCAAAGATTCCCAATTGCTGCAGCTGACACAAATAGGTTTCAATCCGTGGAGCGGTCCCATGTAAGCTTTCCAATAACAGGATTTTGCCTTTTAAATCAGGCATAAACTCCGTACCTGCCAGTTTTAAAAAACATCGGATATTTCCCCCAACCACTACTCCCTTCATTTCTTTCCCCTGAATAAAGTGGTAACATATGCGAAATAAATCATTTCCTCCCTCTATCACAGAATTGAAAAAGCGCTTTTTTTGTTCTTCCCCATCATCATACATTAAATTACGAATCTGGTAGAGAACTGACTCCCTTCCCGTTTTGGCATAAACTGCATTGATAACTGTTGTTAAATCACTATACCCCCAAAATATCTTTGAACTATCCGCGATAGTTTTATAATCAAGATAAGGCAGTATACCATTTGCAATATCTCCTCCAGAAATATCAAATATCCCTTCAATTTCATCATCCATATAAAACTTCATAAGTGCCAGTGCTCTCTCCTTTGCATTGGCATTGATATCATCCACTCCACTATAGATACAATCACTAAATACAGGAAAAATTCCTATTGATAATAAAATACTTTTTAAATATTTGATTTCTTTCACCGAAGTTCTTTTTCGTCCATTTGAACAACAGACAATTCCTATCTTTTTCATGTAATATCCTCCATAACCAAGGTTTTAAATTTAAAGCTCTTATATTTCCTAAAGTACTGTTCATGTTTTATGCGCCTGCTTGCCAAATAAAAAATACCTGAAATTTGCACAACTGCAAAATCAGGTATTTTCCTTAACTATAATTTATTCTGTCGGTCTTTGATAAAAGCTTCCCATTAGTTCTTCTGTTCTAAGAGCATTTACAAATGCAATGTCATCTGCCTCTTTGACAGCCTTTATAACTGCCTTGCTCTCTTCCTTGGAAACCACCGAATAAACCACATATCTTTCCTGCTCCTCAAAGGAACCTCTTCCATTTAAAATTGTTGCCCCATGTCGGCTCACAATATTAATTGCCTTACATACTTCCTTTGGCTTATTAGTAACAATAAACAGCGTCTGTTTTTGATATCTCTTATAAAGCATATGTAACATCTGAGTTGACGCATATTGATAAATAATTGAATACAGCGCTTTCTCCCAACCAAACAAAAGGCCTGCCACAAGAATAATTACCACATTAAAAGCTAAAATCAGGTTCCAGGAATCCACTCCTTTTTTTACCGACAGGTACATAGAAATAAAATCCATTCCCCCTGTAGTTGCATTCATAATCAGGCAGACGCTTATGATAAACCCATTAATTATTCCGCCAAATATACTAATTAGCAAAACATCATTTGTAAAAGCATAAGAAGGCATCATATCTGTCAATACACTGGACAAAACTATCATAAGACAGGAATATAATGTCAATTTTTTACCTATAAAACGAAATCCTATATAGATAGGCACTGTATTTAATAACAGGTTAACCAGCGTATATGGCAAAGTAATATTAAAAAACATTTCAAAAATACTCTGTATCAGTATAGTAAGACCTGTTACGCCTCCCGGATACAAGTCACCTGCCCGGACAAACATTTTAATGTTTACAGCCATTATCACCGCCGCTATACAGACAATAACAATTCTTCTTCCGTCCTTTTTTAGATCAAAAGTCATGGTATTTTACCCTCCGTATATGTTTACTTTTTGCATATTTACCACAAATTTTCACTTGATAAAGTAATGAAAACTTTTCCGTGATAAAAAAAGGAGAAACGCTATATTACGTTTCCCCAACTGCCGGCGACCGGAATCGAACCGGTACGGGAGGTTAGTCCCGCAGGATTTTA
>CAMUHA010000031.1 GCA_947088515.1 uncultured bacterium | reverse complement strand
GAGAGAAAAGAGGCAAGGGACTTAAAGAGAAGGAGGAAGAATGCGAGTAGATTCCGCTGCAATAGGAATGGAGTCCGACAGACGCTACACTTCCATTTCCGGGAGGGTGAGCAGATTAACTATTACGACTGGGAGACAGAGCCTTAAGGATGGAACCGGCGCTTTGTCAGGAAACTTATCGGATGGTGATGTGGAACAGGAAGGGAAACAGACGGAAGGAAAACGAAACCCGGAAGAATCCTTAAAGTCTGCATTTGACGAATTCCGGGCAAAGACGAAGTCGCTTAACTCAGGAAATGTCAGGGATGCAGATGTGGCATCCATCCATAAACAGCTGATGGAAATCAGACAGCAGTGCTTAAACTATCTGATGGATATTCTTTTCCCTAACAGAAGAGGATTATCGACAGATGCGGGAGCAGGTTTAAGTCAGGATATGGGGGAAGCTGTGTCCACTGCAGACACTCTTGCATCAACAGTAGGGCTGGGGGTTAAGACTTATACTTATAGTACCCAGTATTACCGGCAGGAGACGGAAACTGCAAGATATTCCACAACAGGGACCGTAAAATGTGCGGACGGAAGAGAAATCAGCTTTAACCTCAATCTGGAAATGAGCCGTAGTTTCCAGGAATATTATGAGGAAAAGGTAACTTCCACCCACGTAAATATGTGTGATCCGCTGGTAATTAACCTGAACGGAAACATAGCTGATTTATCTGACCAGACTTTTCTGTTTGATATAGACGGGGATGGGAAAGAAGATGAGGTCAACCGCCTTGGGGCGGGCAGTGGTTTTCTGGCGCTTGACAAAAATGGTGACGGAGTCATAAATGATGGCACGGAGCTTTTTGGAACAAAGTCAGGTAATGGATTTGCGGACCTTGCAGCCTATGATACGGACCATAATGGTTTTATTGATGAAGGGGATGAAATTTGGGAAAAGCTGAAAATCTGGGTGATGGATGAAAATGGAAACCAGCAGCTTTACTCTCTGGCAGAAAAAGGGGTGGGAGCTATCTGTCTTCAAAATTCCGCTACCGATTATGCTATAACTGATAATAATAATCAGACCAAGGGAATGATCCGCAACACAGGCATTTTCCTGTATGAAAATGGAAATGTAGGCACCGTCCAGCATGTGGATTTGGCGCTTCATGAGCAGAAGACACAGGCAGAGCAGGAAACGGTTAGAAAAAAGCAGGGCAAATATGAAAAGTGGCTGTATGACATGGCAATGTAACAGGCAAAATCTATTAGCAGTGCAGCCCAAAAGAGGCAAAACGGTTAATAGGAAAATGGTATAAAAGAGGGGCGCTTTCGCATAAAATAGTCTGGAGGTGTCCTATGAAAAAACTTAGAGTCTTTCAAACTGTCAAAATAAAAAGAATCGTACCCGGATTTCTATCAGGAAATTTGGGGACGGTTCTTTTGCTTTTGCTGTTAGTTCCTTATCTGGTGACATTTTTATTTGGCAATTTGAAGGAAGGAGCAGGAAGCGGGGGTGCATATGCCCAAATTGACAGCAGCTTAGAAGAGGGACGTTTTTTTATTAATAACAGGACTCTGCTGGGAACGGAGAGAATTCCGCTGGAAAGCTATGTGGCGGACAAACTGGCCAGAAGTATGGATGGGGATTACGAAGTGGAAACTTTAAAGGCACAGGCGGTATTGGTTCGGTCCGGGCTTTTGATGCAGATTGGGGACGCCGGTGGAAGTGAAATTTATGTGGAGGACACAGGCTATGGAAGCATTCCGGTCACGGAAAAAATCTATACAGCAGTGTCACAGACGGCAGGTGTGTGCCTGATTTATGAAAACAGACCAATAAACGGCGCGTATTTTCTGGTCAGCAATGGGGCCACAAGAAATGCGGGGGAGCTGCTTTTGGAAGAATATCCCTATTTAAAAAGTGTGCTTTGCAGCAGGGACTTTTTATCAGAGGATTATGCCTGCTCCACCTATTATGAAGAAAATGAATTTGAAAGGCTTTGGCAGCAGGCGCCATCGTTTCCTGTCACAGAGGAGAAAATTATGGAAAATGATAAGGTCACTGTGGAAATGGGGGCAGGTGACTGCCAAATATACAGGGACAGTGTGGGATATGTGCTGTATCTGGAACGGGATGGCAAATTTGTTACAGGTGAGCAGTTCCGGGAGAGCTTTTGCATTCCATCTGCCAGTTTTCATTTAAATAAGGAAGAAAACAAAATATTTATTACATCCAAAGGCGTGGGACATGGGCTGGGAATGAGTCAGTTTGGAGCCAACGAGATGGCAAAGGAGGGAAGCGATTATGTAAAAATCCTGGAATATTTTTTTCAGGATGTAACAATTACAAAATTTGAATAAAGAAGGAAAAAAGGGTAAAACTAACCATAAGAACAAATCATGTATATACATGGCATAACAGGTTCTAGGAGGAAGAGATATGAGAAGTAGAAGAAGAAAAGGACTTGCCAAAGAACGGTTTCTTATGGTTGCCTCAGCAGTATTGGTTTTAGGCTCTTTAACAGCTACCGGGTTGTGGCTGGGAAGGGATAAAAGCAGTCAGGATGAGGGGTATGTGGTTGATTTAAGTACCATTGAAAATAACACGGCGGCAGGTCTGGCAGAGGGAAATACGGTAAACCCTGCGGAAAATGTGACCCAGGGAGTGGTCCCTGCGGATGATTTGGACTATGACCCTTATTTTCAGGAAGCAAACTCCCAAAGGATAGAAAATCCGGACCAGTCAAACAGTGACAGTATGTCAGATGGTGCAAAGCCAGAAGAGACAGAAGACAAATCCGCTCTGAATAAAGATGAAAAGGAAGAGGAAAAAGAGAAAGAAGAAACAAAATCAAAATCACAGCCCCAGACGGAAGGGAAGGAACAGGCAAAGGCAGAAACAGATGAGGGTGAAGGCACCCCGGCGTTGTCTACAGCTATGCAGCCAGCCCTGACATTTGGTGATTCAGACACGCTGGTGTGGCCTATAGTGGGAAATATACTCGTAAATTACAGTATGGACAAGACAGTATATTTTCCTACTTTGCAGCAGTATAAATATAATCCGGCCATTGTCATCCAGGCAAATGTGGGTGATTTAATTACTGCAGCGTCAGCGGGCAAAGTGATTTCCGTCTTTACCGACCCGCAAATTGGAAACGCTGTCACTATGGAACTTGGTGGCGGCTATGAAGTTACCTATGGGCAGCTGACTAATATTCTGGTATCAGAAGGAAGCTTTGTGGCGGCGGGAGACGTGATTGCAGAGGTATCAGCTCCCACCAAGTATTACAGTGTGGAAGGCCCCAATGTTTACTTCAAGCTTACAAAAAATGGAGAGCCTATAAATCCAATGGGGAAATTAAGCTAAGGAAGATGGGTTATGTTATATATTATTGGCGGTAAAATCCTGACTATGTCAGGTGATATATGGGAAAAAGGATATATATGTATCGAGAATGGAAAAATAAGGGAATTGGGGCCTATGAAAGATGGAGCCCCTTTTCCTCTGCCAGAGGGAGATAAGGTGCAGGTCATCAATGCGCTTGGATATCTGGTGATGCCGGGCCTTATAGAAGCACACTGCCATATGGGAATCACAGAAGAAAAAAAGGGAATGGAGGGGGATGATTGTAATGAAACTGTTGACCCCATTACCCCTTATCTGCGTTCCATTGACGCAATTAATCCTATGGATGCGGCTTTTGACGATGCTTTAAGAGCAGGGATTACTTCCGCCATGATTGGGCCGGGAAGCGCGAATGTGGTGGGAGGTACATTCTCCTTTGTAAAGACGTGCGGCAGGAACATTGATGCGCTTACGGTATTGGCTCCTGCAGCCATGAAGGTTGCCTTTGGGGAAAATCCCAAGGTGAATTATTCTGGTCAGGGAAAATCCCCTGCTACAAGAATGGCAATTGCGGCAATGCTGCGGGAAGAACTGTTTAAGGCACAGCGTTATTACGAGAAAAAATGTGCAGGAATGAAACGGGAGGATGAGGATTTCCGCTATGAATGCTGGATTCCGGTATTTGAAGGAAAAATCCCCCTAAAAGCCCATGTGCACCGGGCGGATGATATTCAGACGGCTATCCGTATTGCGAAAGAATTTCATCTGGACATGACCCTGGATCATTGCAGTGAAGGGCATCTGATTGCGGAAGAAATCAAAAAGTCGGGCTTCCCGGCTATTGTCGGACCAGACCTTGCAAGCCGTAATAAAATTGAGGTTCAGAATATGGCGTTTAAAACCATAGGGATACTGAATAAAGAAGGAATCATAACGGCAATCACCACAGACCATCCTGTATCCTTAATCCAGTCTCTTCCCATCTGTGCAGGTCTTGCGGTAAAAGCCGGGCTTGATGAAATGGAAGCGCTCAAATCCATTACGGTTTATCCGGCAAAGATTTGCAGGGTGGACCACAAGGTAGGTTCTCTTGCGCCGGGAAAGGACGCGGATATTGCAATTTTTGACCAGCTGCCTACAAAGGTGGAGGCAAAAAACTTATGTACCATAATAGAGGGCAGAATTGCCTATGCAGACCAAACCTTCCCTTTACCTGAAAAGGAAAAAAATGTATAATTACACACGAACGGGTATAATGCCAAAGCGCTGGAATATAATGTATTGTTTATCCTGACATGACCTGATAAAATTCAGCGGACAAAGAGGGAAAACGGCATTTTTTGCAAAGCGTGCGGCATTATATTCTCTTTTGATATGTAAAGCATTAGTGTAAAGTGGGCCATAAAGCAGCGGGGCTTAGAATATATAGTTTGGGAGGTAAGGTATGAAGGTTGTTGTGCTGTCAGGCGGTATCAGTACGGAGAGGGATGTGTCCTTAAGCTCCGGGAAAATGATTTATCAGGCATTGCGGGAGCGTGGATATCAGGCAGTTCTTCTGGATGTTTATCTTGGGTTTGAGTGGGAAATGCAAAAGGAAGGGCAAAATATTGCAGGAATATTTGAAATGGAAAGGGACTGGGCCGGGGCGCTTGGGACGATTACAGAGAAAAATCCGGATATCCGGCAGATTAAAGCCATGAGAGCGGATGGGGACAAAAATTTCTTCGGCCCTAACGTTATTCCTATATGTCAGGCGGCGGATGTGGTATTTATGGCGCTGCATGGAGAAAATGGTGAAAATGGGAAGATACAGGCATGTTTTGACCTGATGGGTATTACATATACAGGCACGGACTATGTAAGTTCGGCCATTGCAATGAACAAGGGAATTTCCAAGGAAATGTTTGCCTGCCATGGGATTCCGACGCCTTTTGGCATTCGGCTTAAAAAGGGGCAAAAACAGGAAGAGAAGGTTCCGTTTCCCTGTGTGGTAAAAGCCTGCTGCGGTGGTTCCAGTGTGGGGGTTAGTATTGCCGTGTCAGAGGCGTCCTATGAAAAGGCGCTGGCGGAAGCGTTTTTATATGATGATGAAGTGATAGTGGAGCAGTATATTGAGGGCAGAGAGTTTTCGGTGGGGGTAATGGAAGGTAAAGCGTTGCCGGTAATAGAAATTGCGCCCATTAATGGATTTTATGATTATAAAAATAAGTATCAGCCTGGAACCACAGTGGAAACCTGTCCGGCAGAAATCTCACCTGAAAAAACAAAGGAGATTCAAGGATACGCGGAAAAGGTGTTTTGGGCGCTTCGGATGAACAACTATGCCCGGATGGATTTTATGATGAACAGCAAGGGAGAGGTTTTTTGTCTGGAAGCCAATACGCTTCCTGGTATGACGCCTACCTCTCTCCTGCCCCAGGAGGCGGCGGCTGTGGGGCTAAGCTTTGGGGAGCTATGTGAGAAAATTCTCTCCTGTGCACTTAAAGGAGTGTAAACGAGCGGATAAATGACAGAATATGTGGAGGGAATGCTATGAAAAATATGACTTTAGAGAATATTGCGCAGGCGTGTAATGGCGCTTTATGCCTGCCAAAGGCAAGAGCGGAGATATGGGAGGAGCAAAGAGAGGCTTCCTGTGTGGTGATTGATTCACGCAAGATAGAAAAAGGGGGAGTTTTCATTGCCACAAAAGGAGAAAAAGTGGATGGGCATCAATTTATACCGGATGTGGCGGCAAAGGGAGCTATGGGAGCTGTCTGTGAAAAACTACCCAAAGAGTATAATATTCCCTGTATTGTGGTACAGGATTCTTTTAAAGCCCTTAAGGATATTGCAAAATATTATAGGAAACAGCTTGAACTTTGGGTAGTGGGAATTACAGGGAGTGTTGGAAAAACCAGCACAAAGGAGTTTATTGCTTCTGTTCTTTCTGTAAAATACAAGGTTTTAAAGACCAAGGGGAACTTAAATAATGAAATTGGCCTGCCCCTTACGGTGCTGTCCATAAGACCGGAGCATCAGGCAGCAGTGCTTGAGATGGGGATAAGCGATTTTGGGGAGATGCACCGTTTAAGTGAGATTGCAAGACCTGACATATGTGTCATGACGAATATAGGCCAGAGTCATCTGGAGAATTTGGGAAGCAGGGAAGGAATTTTGCGGGCCAAGTCAGAAATTTTTGATTTTATGAACCCGGATGGATATGTGTTTGTGAACGGGGATGATGACCTGCTTGCCCGGATAGAACAAAAGGGAACCCACAGACCAGTTCATTTTGGAATGAATCCTTCCAACGAAATTTTTGCCTCTGATGTGATGAGCAGGGGGCTTTTGGGGACTTATGCGGTCATTCACGGGGAAATGAAGGTCTTTCCAGTGGAAATCCCCCTGCCAGGGCCTCATATGGTTCTGAATGCTTTAGCGGCAGCCGGGGTAGGAATGAAGGCAGGATTATCAGGAGAGGAAATCCGGCAGGGGATTGCTGGTGTGGAATCTGTAAATGGAAGGAGCCATGTGGTTTCCCTGCCGGATTGTACGCTGATAGACGACTGCTATAATGCCAATCCTGCCTCCATGCGCGCAGCCATAGATTTGCTTGCCATGGCGCAGGGACGGAAGGTTGCGGTTCTTGGGGATATGTTTGAACTGGGAGAGAGAAAGGAAGCGCTACATGGCGAAGTAGGGGAATATGCGGCAAATATAGCGGATGTCTTAATCTGTACAGGCCCCCTTTCCAGGTATATGTATAATGAGGCAAAGAAATGCCAGGAATCCTTAGGCAGTGAAAATAAGAGGAAAATTTACTACTTTGCGGACCGGGATGAGATGATAGGGGAGCTTTCCAGCATTTTAAGAAAAGGTGACACTATACTGGTAAAGGCGTCGCATGGAATGCAGTTTGAAAAGGTGACTCAGGTGTTATATGGACAATTGAGGCTTTTTTAAGTATAATGTGAAAAAAGGTCTGACCCGTTACAAAATAAGGGGCAGCGTGCAAAGAGAAAGGCATGGTTGGTGATATGGAAGTAGTATTGGAGAATCTGACAAAAAAATTTCCGGCCCGTGGCAGGAAGAGTCAGGGGGAAGTGACCGCCGTTAATGACTTTACGTTAAAAGCGCCGGACGGTAAGCTGATCGGTCTGCTGGGACCTTCCGGGTGCGGCAAAAGCACCACCCTTCATTTGATAAGCGGTCTGTTAAAGCCTACCAGCGGAAGAATACTTTTTGGAAGTGATGATGTCACCAGCCTTGCGCCGGAGCATCGGGGAATTGGGCTGGTTTTTCAGAACTATGCGCTTTATCCCCATTTGACGGTAAGACAGAATATTTTGTTTCCGCTGCAAAACTTAAAGGGAAAGGACAAGCTTTCCAGACCGCAGATGGAAAAGGCGGCACAAGAGGCGGCGGAGCTTGTGCAGATTGACGGGCTTATGGACCGCAAGCCGGGGGAGCTTTCCGGGGGACAGCAGCAGCGGGTGGCAATTGCCCGCGCACTGGTAAAAATGCCAAAGGTACTTTTGCTGGACGAGCCTTTATCCAATCTGGATGCACGCCTGCGGCTGCAGACAAGGGAGGAAATCAGGAGAATCCAGAGGCAGACCGGGATTACCACGATTTTTGTAACCCATGACCAGGAAGAGGCCATGAGCATTTCTGATTTGATTGTAGTGATGAAGGACGGAGTTGTGCAGCAAACTGGCAGGCCCCAGGAGGTATATGACAATCCTGTCAATTTGTTTGTTGCAAGATTTCTCGGAACCCCTCCCATTAATGTTTTTAATGGAAAAGTAGAAAATGGCAAATTATATATTGATAACACGGAAGTGATGGAAGAAGTCATGGCAAAGGACCAGGAGGTTTATGTGGGAATCCGGCCAGAAGGCTTTTGGCTTAAAGAGGAAGGGCCCTTGCTCTGTCAGCTAAGGAGCGTGGAGACTATGGGACGTGATGAGAGCATAGTGGCCGCCCACAAAGAGGCGCTAAGTCCTGCCATACGTGCAATTATCGGGGCAAAGGAGGAGCTTTCTTTAGAAGAAAAGCAGCTGCAGGAGGGGGCACAGGTAAGATTTGCCCTGATACCCCGTAAGGTATTTCTCTTTAGTAAAGAGACGGAAGAAAGAATTTACTTTCAGAAAGGAAGGATATCATGAGGGAATGGGCAGGCAGCGGCAGGTTCAAGGGCTGGCTTTATCTTTTACCTGCGCTTCTTTTTCTGGGAGCGTTTATGGTTTACCCTTTAATTGACGTTTTTATCTATTCTTTTGAAGAAGGATATAATTCTGCTTCGCAGACTTATTATGGTGTTGGTACATATAATTATTCTTATGTCCTGCATGACCCGTATTTTTTACAGGCAGTAAAAAATACGTTTATACTGGTGGTGATTACAGTTCCGCTTTCCACTGGCATTGCGCTGCTTATTTCTGTTGGGCTTAATGCGATACGGCCCCTTCGGAATCTGTTACAGACAATCTATTTTCTCCCCTATGTGACGAATACGCTGGCGGTAGGGCTGGTTTTTATGATTTTGTTTAAAAAGACGGCTTATTCAGACGGGCTTATCAATCTGCTAATCGGCTGGTTTGGGGCAGGTCCGGTGGATTTTATTGATGGCCCATATTGGGCGAAAATGACAGTATTGTGCTTTTATACTATCTGGGTGGTAATGCCTTTTAAAATATTAATCCTGACAAGCGCTCTTGCATCGGTGAACCCGGATTATTATAAGGCGGCGAAAGTAGACGGCGCTTCCAGCTTCCGGATTTTCAAACGCATTACCCTTCCAATGATTTCTCCTATGATTTATTACCTGGTGATTACAGGTTTTATTGGCGCTTTTAAAGCCTACAGTGATGTGGTGGCGTTATTTGGAACCAACTTAAACGCGGCGGAAATGAACACGATTGTTGGCTATGTTTACGATATGCTTTATGGTGACAGCGGCGGATATCCTTCTTATGCGTCAGCGGCAGCAATTATATTGTTTGCCATTGTACTTACGATTACCTGTATCAATCTGCTGATTGGCAGCAGACGCCGCCTGACTTCGTAAGTAATGTGAGAGAATGGCCTGATATGGAGGAGTATCATGAAAAATATGACTGATTATAACAAAATAGAACAGACAGCCCAGGCTAAAAGAAAAGCTGTAAAGACAGTTACATATTTTTTTCTGACGCTGTGGGGAATTATTGTGCTGTTCCCCTTTTACTGGATGGTACTGACGTCTGTAAAAAGTTATGGCGCCTACAGCTCGGAGTATATTCCCAGGTTTTTTACTTTATCCCCTACTTTGCAGAATTATGGGGATGCCTTTATGACGGTGCCGCTTGGCAGATATCTTGCCAATACGGTAATATTTACACTAGTTACCACTGCGCTTATGCTGTTTGTAATAACTCTGGCGGCATTTGCCTTTGCAAGGCTTGATTTTCCCGGAAAAAATATTTTGTTTGTGGGATTTCTCTCTCTGATGATGATACCAAATGAATTGGTGGTGATTACCAACTTTGTGACTATCACAAATCTGGAAATGCGAAACACATTCCAGGGACTGATTCTTCCTTCTGTTACCTCTGTTTTTTATATTTATCTGCTTAAGGAAAATTTTGAACTGATACCGGACAGTCTTTATTATGCCGCCAAAGTGGACGGAACCTCTGACTTTAAATATCTCTTGAGAGTAATGATTCCCATATCAAAGCCCACATTGATTACTATAACTATATTGAAGGTGATTGAATGCTGGAATTCTTATGTATGGCCGAGGCTGATAACAGATAATGAAAATTATTTTCTTGTGTCCAACGGCATTCAGGAGATACGGGAAAATGGATTTGGCCGGGAAAATATACCGGCTATGATGGCTGCAGTGGTGGTAATATCTATTCCTCTTATTGTTTTGTTTTTAATATTCAGGAAACAGATTATGGATGGTGTTTCAAGAGGAGGGACAAAGGGATGATGGGAAAAAGAAAGGGAACCAGAAGCCGGCTTCTTTTCGGGGGAGCTGTTATCGGCGCGCTGTTGTCAGTTACCGGATGTCACGGACAGCGGCAGGAAGCGGCAGCCTTTGAAATTCCAGAGGAATTTGATGACTCCAGGGAATATGAGATTACCTTCTGGGCCAAAAACGACACAAACAAGACCCAGACCGCCATATATGAACAGGCAATTGGCGATTTTGAAAACCTGTATCCAAATATTACGGTCAATTTGCGGCTGTATACAGACTATGGGAAAATATATAATGACGTAATTACCAATATCGCCACAGATACAACGCCCAATGTCTGCATTACTTATCCGGACCATATTGCCACCTATCTGTCAGGAACAAATCTTGTGGTTCCCTTAGAAGGTTTGTTTGAGGATGAAGCCTATGGTCTTGGCGGAAGCAGGGTACGTTTTGAAGCTCCAAAGAAAGAGGAAATTATCCCTAAGTTTTTGGAGGAATGTGCTTTTGGCGGCCACTATTATGCGATTCCCTATATGCGCTCCACAGAGGCCTGTTACATAAATAAAACCTATGTGGAGGCTTTGGGATACCAGCTGCCGGATGTGCTTACCTGGGACTTTGTGTGGGAGGTGTCAGAGGAGGCTATGGCCATGGACGGGGAAGAAAATTTCCTGGTAAACGGACAAAAAGTGTTTATTCCGTTTATCTACAAATCCACTGACAATATGATGATACAAATGCTAAAGCAAAAGGAGGCCGGGTATTCCACAGATTCAGGGGAAATTCTTCTTTTTAATGATACAACAAAGGAGCTTCTAAAGACCATAGGGTCCCATGGGGGAACCAGGGCCTTTTCCACTTTTAAAATTTCCGGCTATCCGGCTAATTTTCTGAATGCGGGACAGTGTATTTTTGCAGTGGATTCCACAGCGGGCGCCACATGGATGGGAACAGATGCGCCTCTTACAGATATCAGTGAAGAAAAGCTGGTGGAGTTTGAAACGGAAGTTATGACCATTCCTCAGTTTGACCCGGAAAATCCCCAGATGATTTCCCAGGGGCCTTCGGTATGTATTTTTAATAAAACGGATTCCCAGGAAGTTTTAGCTTCCTGGCTGTTTGCCCAGTATCTGCTGACAAATGAGGTACAGATAGCCTATTCGAAAACAGAAGGGTACGTGCCGGTGACATCAAAGGCACAACAGTCAGCGGAATATCAGGATTATCTGTCAAGAGGCGGTGAAGACAATTCCATGTATTATGAAGTGAAGCTAAAAGCAGCACACCTGCTTCTTAATAATATTGATAATACATTTGTAACACCCGTGTTTAACGGTTCTGCTTCTGTGCGGGATGCGGCAGGGCAGCTGATTGAAAGTACAGTAAAATCCGTCAGAAGAGGACAGGATATCAGCGGCGGATATATGGACCAGCTTTATGATGATACCAGTTCTTTGTACCGGCTGGACCAGTCTGGAGGACCGGGAGCTTTGGCGGCATCCGGTAAAAAGGATTTGGGCAGACTTCCGTCCATTGCGATAATATTGCTGGCATCTTTAGCCGGCGCGTGGGCTATTATTATTTTATATGTTGGATTTTGCGCCTTAAAAAGGAAAAGAATTAAGCAATAATACTATTGATTTATCATCAAATTAAGGTATAATTATTTCGATATTAACAAGTGATTATCAATGTGATATCAGGATGGAGGAGAAGATAAAAATGAAAAAGATTATTGCACTACTTATGGCTGTAACCCTTGCGGCAGCTTGTGCGGGCTGTGGTTCCGATAACAAGGATAACAGCGCGGGAACGGCGCCTACAGGAGCGGAAGCCGATGCCGGACAGACGGAGACTGAAAGTCAGGAAGATACACAAAAAGAGCAGGAATCTCCGGCTCCGGAAGAGGAGACTTTGACAGAAGATGAGTCAGCGGCAGATACAGAGGATGAAAAATCCGAAGGCGTTATGACATATGAAGAGTATGCTGCTGCAGAGGTTGAAACAGAAGTGGTTATTGAGGCATATGTGCAGGCAAAGCAGTCCTGGTGGGAGGACAAGGCTACTGTATATGCGCAGGATAAAGACGGCGCCTATTTCCTGTACAATATGGCCTGCTCCCAGGAAGATTATGAAAAACTGACTCCTGGAACAAAGATAAAGGTTACAGGCTTTAAGGCAGAGTGGTCTGGTGAAGTTGAAATTATTGACGCAACATTTGAAATTGAAGAGGGAAGCTATATTGCGGAAGCTGAAGACATTACCGCGCTTCTTGGAAAAGACGAACTGATTGACCATCAGAATAAGTTTGTATCCTTTAAGGGAATGACTGTGGAAGCGGCAGGACAGGATGCAGATGGCAATGACGTGGCATTCCTCTACAGCTATGATGGTTCCGGTCAGGAAGGGGACGACCTGTACTTTAACGTTTCTCTTGATGGAAATACTTATACCTTTACAGTTGAGTCCTATTTATGCGACAAGTCAACAGATGTATATGCTGCAGTAAAAGCTCTTAACATTGGAGATGTGATTGATATGGAAGGGTTTTTGTACTGGTATGAAGGTGTAAATCCTCATATTACTTCTGTTAAACCGGCAAACTAATAAAAGCAAGAATACCGTCAGAACATGGTTTTCCATGAACTGGCGGTATTTTTTCTTCCGGGTAACTTAGAATGTCCACGCCTCCATAAGCAGCAGGACAGGCTCTTATAGTGGGAAATTAGATTTCAGGCTAAATGCCGTTTATTTATTGGATGCTTCTGACAAGGCGACCTCTTCTTTGATTTTAAAGTAGGTTTCTTCTATGATGCCTTTGGTATAAGCGCCGATTTTTTTCTGGTTTTCTCTGGAAAGCTCTTTGATGTAAATAGGCTTTCCGTAATCTAAGATTACATTTGTCTTCTTGATTTTTGGCAGATGGTCTTCGAAAATATCAGCGGAGTTATAAATCGTCATTGGAATGATGGGACATCCTGTTTTGGCGGCAATTTTAAAGCTTCCATCATGAAATTCCATAAAGGTATGGTTCACCTTATTCCGTGTTCCTTCCGGGAAAATACAGATAGAAACTCCTGACTTCACTTCTTCAATGGCTGCTAATATAATTTTAAGTCCCTGCTTGATATCATTTCGGTCCAGAAACAGGCAGTGGAGGTTCCGCATCCAGTTGACCAAAAGAGGCCACTTAAGCATTTCCCTTTTGGCAATGTAGCCAGTGGGACGGGGGACCTGGACGTAGGTAATCAGAATGTCAAAATAGCTTCTGTGGTTTCCTATGTACAGGACGGGAACATCTCTGGGAACATTTTCTTTTCCTCTTACAATCACATTGGTTCCTGCAAGAAAAAGACAAAACCGGAAAGCCCAGTTTACAATGGCAAGGGAACTTCTGTTTTTCAGGTCCATATTGTATTTTCCGATAATCCACTCGGCAATCAGTAAGGGAATGCTAAGTATAAGAAATAAAACAACGAATAAAGCCACTAACGCAATCCGAATCATAATGTGACGCCCTTTCTTTTTAGGTTTTTATTTCACATACTTATATATCATAAGGGATAGCAGAGGTTTTGGCAATAGCTGATTTATACGATTAAGCTATGGAAATCAACTTTCAAAATGGCAGCGCTTGTTTGCCCGTGTTCTCATTAAAAATGGAATTACGCGGCATAAAACTGGACTTCCGGTTAAAACTTTGATAAAATGGTAAAATATAGTTAAGTATACGATATGAGGGAGAAAAGGAAACATTCAGATGGATAAAATTGCTGTATTAATTCCGTGTTATAATGAAGAAAAAACTATTGCCAGGGTAATTCGGGATGCAAGAAAATCCCTGCCGGAGGCGGTAATTTATGTTTATGATAATAATTCTACAGACCGGACGGCTGAAATTGCTTTAGCGGAGGGAGCCGTACTGCGCCATGAATATATGCAGGGAAAAGGAAATGTAATCAGACGGATGTTCAGGGAGATTGAGGCACGGTGTTATATTATGGTGGATGGGGATGATACCTATCCTATGGAGTTTGCGCCGGAGATGGTGGAGAAGGTATTGAAGCATAATGCAGATATGGTGGTTGGGGACAGGCTTTCGTCCACTTATTTTGAAGAAAATAAACGTCCCTTTCATAATATGGGCAATTCTCTGGTCCGAGCAAGCATTAATCATTTGTTCGGCTGCAAGGTGAAGGACATTATGACAGGTTTCCGGGCTTTTAGCTATGGCTTTGTAAAGACGTTTCCGGTTTTGTCCAGGGGATTTGAGATTGAAACGGAGATGACCATACACGCAGTTTATAACCATATGCAGATTGACAATGTAATTGTGGAGTACAGGGACAGGCCGGAGGGAAGCGTTTCAAAGCTAAACACCTATTCCGACGGCTTCCGGGTGCTGGGCACGATTTTCAGACTTTACCGGGATTATAAACCCTTTGGATTTTTTTCCATCCTTTCTGTAGCGCTTGCGGCAATGGCGATTTTGTTCTTCATACCTGTTTTGCTGGAATTTCTGGGAACAGGGCTGGTGCTTAAATTTCCTACGCTTATAGTGTGTGGTTTTGTGATGATGGCGGCAATCCAGTCCTTTTTTGCAGGACTTATTTTGTCTAATATGGCCATGAAAAACAGACGGGATTTTGAATATCATTTTACCCAGATGTGCGAAAAGGAAAAGCAAGAGAGTGAGGAAAATAAGGGGGAGGAGAAGTGAAAAGGCTGATTTCACGCTGGTATTTGTTTATAGTGGCCGGTTTTTTTGTGTTTGCAGGGCTGGTATTTATTTTGTGTGGTGAAAGCAGCATTATTGCGGTCCATGACAATCTGGACCTTTTTATTCCACAGTTCCAGATGATGAAAAATACGGGCACTTTCTGGGCACATGGGGTTGATGTGCCCTTTTTGGGAGGTATCAGCAGAGACACCCTTCCGGCGGAATTTTCCGTTTATACAATGTTGTATATGATTCTTCCGGCTTATCCGGCTTATATTGCAGGCTATTTTCTGAAAATAGTTATTGCTCTGTTTTCCTGTATCCTTCTTGCGAAGGATTTTTATGGAGAAAAGTATGATACTTATAAGCCGCTGGTATGGATTCTTGGGTTTGCCTATGGACTTCTCAATGTATTTCCAACATTTGGGATTCCCTTTGCATCGATACCCCTGGTGATTTTTCTTGTCCGCAGAATTTACAGGGAACCTTCTGTAAAATGGTATGGAGCATTATTTTTGTATCCATTGCTTTCTTATTTTTCCTATTTTGGTCTTTTTATACTGGCGTATATGGCAGTTTCCCTTATCTGGCTTTGGATAAAGGATAAACGCTTTCCTTTGCGGATTTTTCTGGCGGTGTGTGTACTTTCGGCAGGCTGCATTGCCTGTGAATACCGGCTGTTTGGAACCATGCTTCTGTCAGATGAAGTGACAATCCGTTCCACTATGGAAGCAGGCAGCTTTACGGCAGGAGAGATTGCAAAGACCATAAGAGAAGTATTTGCCAAAGGAATGTTTCATGCAGAAAGTGTGCATACGGCGCTGGTCTTGCCGGTATGTATGATTTATTTTTTTTGGCTGAATGTTTCTTATATAAGAGACAAAAATGGAAAGGGTATTTTTAAGGATTTATATAATCTTTTCATGCTGGTGATTGTCTTTAACAGCGTGGTTTATGGGGTTTATTATTGGGAAGACTTCCGGGGGCTGGTGGAAACCATTTGCCCGCCGCTTACGGGATGGCAGTTTAACCGGACCGTATTTTTCAGTCCATTTCTCTGGTATGCGGCATTTTTTCTTGTGCTGAAACGGATATATGATAACAGGAGAAAAGGGGCAAGGGCAGCTGCATGTCTGATGGCATTGGCAGCGGTAATGATTATTGTGCTCTCAGGAACCAGATATAATGATTTGTATCACACCTGTCTGGACCAGGCATACCAAATAATAAAGGGAAAACAGACAGACCAGATGTCCTTTGGGGAATTTTATTCGGCGGAGCTGTTTGAAAGCGCAAAGGAGGATATTGGATACCAGGGGGAGTGGTCTGCGGCTTATGGTTTTTATCCGGCGGTTTTGGAGTATAACGGGATTGCCACACTGGACGGTTATCTGGGGTTTTATTCCCAGGAATACAAAGAAGCTTTCAGAAAGGTAATTGCGCCTGCTCTTTCGCGGGTGCCCGAAAGCCGGGATTATTTTGACAGCTGGGGAGCTAGGGCGTATCTGTATTCGGGAACAGATATTTCCATTGTGAATGCTTCAAGGAATTACCAGATAACGGAACAGGATATTTACATTGACATTGAGGCGTTTAAGGCGCTGGGCGGGCGTTATATCTTTTCACGGATGGCGCTTACCAATGCAGAAGAGGCAGGACTTGTGGAGGCAGGGGTTTATACCCATGACAGCTCCACGTATACCTTGTATGTTTACCAGATAGATGGACCGTATCTATCTTATCTGGAGCATTAAATCCGGATAAGATGGATACGGGGGTTAAAAGTCTGAGTGTTCTTTTACGCTAAAGAAGTCTGTTCCACCAGCTGCAGTTCATACAGCCGTTTATAAAGCCCGTCTTTGGCAAGCAGCTCCTGGTGGGAACCAGACTCATGGATGCGTCCTTTGTTCATAACGAGAATCTTGTCAGCATGCTGGATGGTGGAGAGGCGGTGAGCCACCATAATCGTAGTGCGTCCTTTCATCAGGTTTTCCAGTGCATGAGTAATCAGGCTTTCTGTTTCTGTATCAATATTAGCGGTGGCCTCATCCAGCGCTAATATAGCAGGCTTATAGGCAAGGGTACGGGCGAAGGAAAGGAGCTGTCTTTGCCCGGCGGATAAGGTGCTGCCGCGCTCTGTTACCGGGGCGTTATACTGTCCGGGCAGCTTTTCGATGAACGTATCCGCATGTACCGTCTGGGCAGCCTGTCTGATTTCTTCGTCTGTAATGGAATCATTGCCAAGGGAAATGTTGCTTTTGATATCTCCCGTGAAAAGGAATACATCCTGCTGTACCTGGCCAATTGCGCTCCGCAGTACATCTGTGTCTATATCTCGGATATTTACGCCGTCAATAAGGATTTCCCCCTTCTGGATATCATAGTAACGTCCAATCAAATTTAAAATAGAAGTTTTTCCCGCGCCTGTGGCGCCCACAAATGCGGCTTTTTCTCCAGGGCGGATAACAAAACTTACATCTTTTAAAATATAATCGTCTTTTTCATATGCAAACCATACATGTTTAAATTCAATCCGCCCCTGAATCTGTACATTTACGGGAGCGGCAGGGCTTGTAATCTGTGGCTTTTCATCCAGAATGGAAAAAACCTTCTGGGCGGAAGCAAGAGAGGACTGGAGCGTGCCAAACTGTTCTGCTAATTCCTGGATTGGTTCAAAAAAGCTTCCAATGTAAGTTATAAAAATAAACAGCGTGCCAAGGGACAGGGTTCCATTTAGCACAGACAAGCTGCCTGTGCCGATAACCAGCAGCATAGCAAGGATGGAAACCATATAAATGGATGGGCGGAAAATGGCAAAGGTCATTGTTTCCCGCCAGTTAGCTGCATAAAGTTCCTGGGATTTCTGGCAGAAAGCTTTATATTTGGTATCTTCCCTTGCAAAAATCTGGATAAGACGCATACCGGAAATATGTTCGGAAAGGAAAGTATTAATTTCTGTAATTTTATTCCGGGTAAGCTGGTAGGCTTTACGGGAAAGATACCGGAAGAAAAAAGTAAGGACAGTTATCACAGGAAGCAGGGCAAAAGATACCAGCGCCATAGAAGCATTGATGGAAACCATAACGATTCCATAGCCGATAATTTTTACCACATTTTTAAACAGCCTGACCAATATGGAGGAAAACAGCTCATTGACGGCTTCTGTGTCATTGGAAACACGGGTTACAAGCTTGCCTACCGGTGTGGTGTTAAAAAAGTTTAAGGACAGGCTGTGAATATGCCCAAATACTTCCTTTCTCATATTATAAATAATGTTTTGCCCCATTTTTTGCAACATCCAGGTATCCAGAGCGTTTAAGACAAACCCAAGCAGCAGCATACACAGATAGGCAAGGGCGGCAGTGAGGATACCTGTAAAATCGTAGCGGCGCAGGGCGGACAGGTCCTTTTTATCCAAAAGAACGGCGCCTTTTTGCACATATGCTTCTAATTGGGATAAAGAGGCATTTTCCAGCAGACCACATTCCTCTGCGCTTAAGCCTTCCGCCATGTAGTAGTGGTCCTGATAAAGAAAAATCTGGTAAAACTCCTGTACGCTTCCAGCGTCAAATTTCCGGGTCAGCCATAAGTCATGATAAGGAACGCTTCCGGGAGAGTCTGCGTTGACCGCTGCATATGGGTGATAATAGCCATTGATATAATTGTCAATTGCATTGCCGATAATAATCGGCCGGTAAAGCTCAACCACAATGATAAACAGTACCAAAATGGTTGCGGTGGCCATAACTTTTGCATGAGGTTTTAAATATGTAAGTAGTCGTTTCATGACAAATTACCTCCCTGGGATTTGCTGCTGGCAAGAGAGATATCGCCTAAGGCTGATTCCAGCTGTTGTTTTTCAAACATGCTTTTGTATATGCCCCCTTTTGCCATTAACTCTGCATGGCTGCCGATTTCTTTTGCCATGCCGTCTTCCAGAACCATAATAATGTCGGCGTTTTGAATAGTGGAAATACGGTGGGCAATTAAAATTGTGGTTTTTCCCTGCCGGTCCTCTTTCAGATTTTTCAGGATTTGCTCTTCCGTATCGGTGTCCACAGCAGAGAGTGCGTCATCCAGAATCAGTATGGGGGCATCTTTTATCAGGGCGCGTGCAATAGAGCTGCGCTGCTTTTGTCCCCCGGACAAGGTAACGCCTCTCTCCCCCACAATGGTTTCGTAACCGTTGGGGAAGGAGACAATGTTCTCATGGATGCAGGAAGCCTTCGCAGCGCGGATAACGGCATCCATATCCACTGTCTGGGCGCCGAAAGAAATGTTGGAGCTTAAGGTATCTGAAAACAGGAAATTATCCTGAGGAACATAAGCAATATTTTCCCGCAGGTCTTTTAATGGTATAGTGTTAATATCCCTTCCGTCAATCAAAAGCATACCAGGATGGGCATTATAAAGCCGCAGCAGCAAATTTACCAGAGTGGATTTACCGTTTCCCGTACGTCCAATTACCGCAAGGGTGGCGCCCGCTTCTATTTCCAGGCTTATATCCTTTAGCGTAGGTTCTGTATGCCCTTTATGGGTGAAGGTCAGGCGGGAAAAGGTAATGTCTCCTTTGATTTGGGGCAGGGAAAGGGCTTTGTCATCGTCACGAATCTCCGGCTCTTCCTCAAAAATTTCCTGCACACGGCGGATGGAAGCGCTGCCCTGTGAAAACATATTGATGGCATCCCCACATGCTAGCATGGGCCAAACCAGCATATTAATGTACTGGTTAAAGGCAACAAACCTTCCTAAGGTAATTTCTCCGGTAAGGGCAAGATAACCGCCGTAAATCAGAGTGATAAGACTGCTTAAGCCGATGATTACATCCAAAAGAGGCATGACGATGGCCTGGAGCCGCACTACATTTAAGTTCTTGTCCATAGTATGACGGTTTGCCTTTAAAAAGCCATACATCTGGGCCCGTTCCTGTACAAAGGCTTTAATTACACGTACGCCGGAAAAGCTTTCCTGCACATAATCCGTAAGATTGGAAACTGCCTCCTGGCGTTCTTTATATTTAGGGTGCATAATTTTTCCGTAACAGATCTCTCCAATACAGATAATAAGCATGGGAATCAGGGCCAGAAGAGTCAGAGGGACATTCACGTAAATCATCATCTGTCCGATTACCATTACGGTCATTACAGTTGCATCAAAGACGCAGATAACCGCAGGTCCAATGGCCATACGTATCATGTTAAGGTCGCTGGTAAACCGGGTCATCAGGTCTCCGGTTTTGTGTTCGTTATAGTATTCAACACCCAGCTGCTCCAGATGGGCAAACATATCGTCCCGCAGGTTCCGTTCAATCCCTCTGGCGGAACCGAACAGGAAGAAACGCCAGAAAAAACGTCCCAGGGCAAGAGAAGCGCCCAGAAGGAAAAGAGCTGCAAGATGCCATTTGATATCATTCATATCCATGGCGGAGGCTGTCAGGCCGTCTGTAATGGAGCCTGTAAGCTTGGGAATAAAAATGTTGAAAAAATCTACCAGAAACAAAGTGATGATTCCGGCAATATACCGGACTTTGTAACGCCGGATGTACTGCCATATAAATTGAAAAGAGTTCATTTTCCCATTCTCCATATAAGTGATAAACTATGGTCCGCCTTCCATCCGGCAATAATTCAAATACCCCGCCTCAGCTGACGGGGTATAAATGTAGAGTTTTTGTGCGAATGGCAGCAGAGTCCATTTAACTGCAGGCGGACTCTGGTCTGATTTATCTGACGGAAATGTCAGTTAATGGTTATTCCGTTCTTATATTTGGTAACGACACTCTGGATACGTTCATTGGGATTTAGCAGGTCGCTGATTGAGGCGTCATGATTTAAAGTGTCAATCAGGTATGCAATGTATTTACTCATATCACAGTCAATATACCATTCCCGTTCCAGCAGTTCCGGCGTTTGATAAATCAGGTTGGTGGTAAGCACCCGGTCAATCAGACCGCTCTCATAAATTTTGTCAAATTTTTCAAGTCCATTAGTAAACAATCCAAAAGTAGCGCAGATAAAGATTTTGCGAGCCTTCCGTTCTTTCAAAGCGGTGGCTACTTCCAGAACGCTTTCACCAGAGGAAATCATATCGTCGATAATGACCATATCCTTTCCTTCCACAGAGGAGCCAAGAAATTCATGTGCCACAATAGGGTTGCGCCCGTTTACCACACGGGTGTAATCCCTTCTTTTATAGAACATGCCCATGTCAAGGCCAAGCACGTTTGCCATGTAGATGGCGCGTGACATACCGCCTTCATCCGGGCTGATTATCATCATGTGGTCAGAGTCAATCTGAAGGTCAGGTACATGCTTTAACAGCCCCTTAATAAACTGGTATGAGGGTTGTACCGTCTCAAAACCGTGGAGAGGAATGGCGTTTTGTACTCTGGGGTCATGGGCGTCAAAGGTGATAATATTATCCACGCCCATGCGCACCATCTCCTGCAGGGCAAGGGCACAATCCAGGGATTCTCTTGCAGTTCTTTTGTGCTGGCGGCTTTCATACAAAAAAGGCATAATAACAGTAATTCGTCTTGCCTTCCCTCCCACTGCCGCAATGATTCTCTTTAAATCCTGATAATGGTCATCAGGGGACATGTGGTTTTCGTGTCCGCACAGGGAATAGGTAAGACTATAGTTGGCAACATCAACAAGAAGGTATAAATCGCTTCCTCTGACAGACTCTAAAATCATTCCTTTGGCTTCTCCTGAACCAAAGCGGGGAACCTTGGCCCTTAGAATATAGGAATCCCGCTGATAGCCGGCAAAAGCAAGACTTGTTTTGTGTTCGCTTTCCCGGACAGTACGCCATTTGACAAGGTAATCATCAACCTTTTGTCCAAGAGATTTGCATCCTTCCAAAGGGATTATACCGAGAGAACCGACAGGTATTGTCTCTAAGTTTCTTGTTTCTTCACGCTGGGACATGAGGGTACCTCACTTTCTG
>CAMUHA010000030.1 GCA_947088515.1 uncultured bacterium | reverse complement strand
AGACGCCCCTCCAATATTAACAATGACGATATTCTACCAATATCAGATATCACATGGCATATGCGGGAATGCCGTCTTGTAGGGCCTGAAGGAAAGTGTACCCTTTCCAAACGGGAAGCCGCTTTATTGGAAACCTTTCTCCGTCGGAAAAACCAGACCTTATCCAGAAATCTTCTTCTTCTTAAAGTCTGGGGACCTGACAGTGATGTGGAAGACGGTAATCTGGATAACTACATCCACTTCTTAAGAAGACGCATTAAAGGTGTGGGGAGTCGTCTCCAGATAAAAACCATCCGCGGCATCGGCTATCGCCTGTATGATGTACAGGAATCATAATTGAACCCTTTTTACGGTGCATAAAGGCACAAAATAAGTTTTTGGAGAAACACTATGTATAAAAAAATACACTTGCAGCTTACCCTTTTATGTGCAGGAATCACAGTCTCCATTATGATTGTTATGTCCCTGTGCTATCTTTATATATCAGAAAAGAATTTATACGAAAACCAGTATCAGTCTTTTAAAAATGATATTAATACCATAACCTCCAATTTAGAGCAGCAATATATCGTTTCCATGGAATGGCTTGCTAAAATGGAGGCACAGGGAAATTACACTTTTTTTGCTCTTGACAACAATATTCCCTTTTTATATAACAACATTTCCAATGCTGCAAACGATGCCCGGAAAAGGCTTATGCAGGAAAGCCTTGAGGCCTATCAGAATATGTTTTCCCTGCAGGCGCTTGAAGAAAAAATTCCTATTTCCCCTTATGTTTCCTACCATACAGAATATCTCTTTTCTTCCCCGTCAACTGGAGAAGATTACTATAGCTCTGTTATCAATATCAAAAAAAATTCCTCTCTGCTGCAGATAATTGTCCTTTCCTCCTTAAAACTATTAGAAAAACAAATATTAAGCCAGAGAATCCGATTTCTTGTGATAGATTTGACAGCAATTTTCCTGCTTTTCCTTTTCTCTTTTATTTTTACAGGAAAATTGCTAAAGCCCATTATGGAAAGCCAGCAAAAGCAAAACCAGTTTATTGCTTCCGCCTCCCACGAGCTCCGCACCCCCCTGTCTGTCATACTCTCTTCTGTGGAGTGCTGCAGCAACAGGGATTTTGACCAGCAGGAAAAATTTATAAAGATTATCCGGCAGGAAAGCCTACGCATGTCCTCTTTAATTAATGATATGCTTACCTTGACCAGCTCTGACAATCACCGCTTTTCTATCCGCAAAAAAGAGACAGAACTGGATACTCTGTTAATGAATATTTATGAGTCCTTTGAACCTCTTGCTAAAGAAAAATCTCTCTTTCTTTCCATGGAACTTCCGGAAAATATCCTGCCTCTGTGCTGTTGTGACCCTGACCGCATCATCCAGGCAGTTTCCATACTCCTGCACAATGCCATCAGCTACACTCCCGAAAACGGTAAAATTTATTTATCTCTGTGCTATAAAAAGGGGGCCTTTGAGAAAGGAAATTTTGTTATTTCAGTAAAAGATAATGGGATTGGAATTTCTAAGAAAGATAAGGAAAAAATCTTTGACCGTTTTTACCGGGCAGAAAAATCCCGAAGCGCTAAAGGGCACTTCGGGCTGGGGTTATCCATTGCATCTGAAATTGTAAACGCCCACCAGGGCGGCATATTGGTTAAAGACGCTCCTAGGGGAGGCTCCATATTTATTATTACTCTTCCTGACCAGTAAGCCTCCCCAAAAAGTCCTGATAGATGCCGGGACTGGAATCCGGTATAACCATAGCATCCACACACTTTTCATAAAAGCTGACTGGTCCTACATCTCCAATAACTGCATAACCGTACCCTTCCTCCCTCATTGCCCACAGGCTGGCAAGCAAAAGCTGTTTTCCTATTCCTTTTCCCTGCTCCTGTTCCAGAACCTTTGTAGGGCCAAAAAAATCCGGGGCTGTGGCATCATAACAGGCATATCCAATAATTTTATCACCTCTGACAGCAATAAAGCAGGATATAGGTGTATGTGAAAAACTCACGTCACATTCTCCTGCCGCATAGATTCCCGAATGCTGCTTTACCCATTCCACCACCTGAAACTTATCCGGCGCCATTGCCCTTTTTATCTCATAATTCTCCTTTTTCATCTGTTCCTTATCTATAGGCGGCAGACGATACAGCTTGACTAACATATCAGGCATATTTTCTTTCTCCTTTGTTCACAATTATTTATCTTTTTATTTTTCTCTTTATGATTTTTATTATTTCCTTTTAAAAGGATAACATAATATTTTTGCAGCAGTCAATCCATTGGGATAAAACTTATCTGTACAACACATAATCCTTTATATCTTTAAAAAAACCTGCCATTTCCAACGCTTCTTTGGCCGTATCAGGATACTCCTTCACCGGAATCCTTTTTAGAGAAGGGAAAATTTTTCCCCTCTTGTATTCCTCTGCAAAAACCTTAAGGCTCTCTTCCTGCCGCTCTTGTTCAAAAACACGCAGTGTTTTTCCCTGTTTTTCCATTACCGCAACAGGAACGCCGCCAAAGCATGCCACTGCAGTTCCCGGAACATTCAAAAAGTTCCTTCCCTTTTTATGGGGCAGTATCTTTCCCCAGCACTGTGCCGGGTCTGCCGCATTTATCCAAACCAGTTTCTTTTCCGGGCTGCCAAGCCTTCCCACCACTGATGTGTAATCCTTTCCCCTGATAAACTGAGCGCCGGAAAGTCCCTCTACGAAATACCCTCTGCGGGCCTGTCCTGTATATTCCCATATACGAAGAATTGATAGCGCTTCCTGCCATGAAATTCCACAGGCAAATGCCGTTTCCCTGCAAAGAATCAAATACTGGTCAAAACAGTTTTCCAACTTTTCTTCTATGGATAGCTCCTTTACCGGCCTTACCACGTCCCACCTCCCTGCATGAAGCGCTTTCACTTTCATATTCACCCGCTGTCTTGTGGTGGCTTTCTTTGCTTTTTCCTTATTGACCCATTGACGGACAGGAAGAAAGCTGTCCGCATATACCAGCCCTTTTTCCAGTAGGGATAACAGCGTATCGTAAGGGGATTCCCCCATAAGCAGTCCATTTAGTGACTGCATAAAACTGGCTCCGCGTTTTAAAAGAGCTCTATATATGACTTGTTCTTTTTCGCTAAGCTCTTCTGTCTGGATTTCCCGGTCAGCTTCCCAATCAATTCTATCCTGATAATCAAACCGGACCCCGCCTTTTCCTTCCATGTGCCAGAATAGTTCCCCTTCTGCAAGAAAAGCATCCAGCATATTTTCCCGATAACGGGTCACCCGTCCGGGCAGAAGCGTCCCTTCCCAAAAAGAAGCAGGAAAAATATTGCCGGCAAACTGCTTTAATGTATTTTTTAATGTTTCCTCCGAAGGAGCGCCTGATTCTGCATAGGATAAAAGCAGCCCTGCATAGTTCTCTCCAGGACAGGTGCTTATCTCTTCCCGGCGGTTTTTCATAGTTCTTATTCTTGCACGGCGGTATAATTCTGCATGATAATATCTGTCCTCCTGCTTTACTGCTTCCTTTCGGCTGCACAATTCATCCAGAATCTTCTCTGCTGTCAAAAGACTCCATCCATAACGCTCCGCTGTCTGTAACGCGCTTGCCCCTCCTCTGTAACGCAGCATACGCCTTACAACATGAACCCGTTCTTCTTTGCCTCCATTTTCTCCCTGCTTCTGTTTTTCTTCACCTTCCGCTAGAGCTGCAGAATATTCTTCTCTTTGTTCAGCAGCAATCCACAATCCCTGTTCCAGATAAAAAACCCTGCCGTCTCCTGCCAGAATTTCAAGCCACTCTATTGGCACATCCAAATCTCCTGCTGCCAGGTCCCCTTCCATCATTAAAAGAGAATGCAGCTGATTCTCATTTTCGGGAAGTCTTTTTCTTTCCTGCACCTGTCTAAGCTCCTGACTACCTGGTTGTATCATTTCTTTTTCCTGCTTTAACGCCTCTTCCACCGCTCCATATATTCCTCGCGGCGTGGGAGAATAGTCATACATAACCGCCGCTTCCTGTCCCCACTGCAAGGGAAGGGACATGGGCGACGGCACATCAGAATATACCTCTCTGACTTTAACCACACCGGCAGCTATATCATATAAAAGATTTCTGACACCTTCCGCATCCCAAAGCTCCTGCATACATTCCCGCCTGGTTTCACGTATCAGAGGATGTTCTTTTTCCCTTACGACCTGCTCCAACATTTCAGCGCTTCTAAGTCTCTGCATCCAAAGCGGAAAGCGACCGTTTTTTCTGACTCCCATCATAAGCGCACGACCACTGTTATAGCGGAACGCCATATTAAAAACAGAAGTGGCAGGAAGCAGTATTTCCAGCTGTCTGATGCAGGTATCCGGGTTTACCATATAAAGCGCCTTTTCAGGGAGAGGTCTGTTTCCATAAGAATACAGCAAAAATCCCTCTTCCTCATCCACACTTCCAACCTCTATCTCAAACTGCTCTCTTACTGCCTGCGCCACCAGAAGGGACAAAGGCGCATTAATTCTTTTTCCAAAAACGGAATGTACCATTAGTTGGCTATTCCCTGAAGAATCTTTAAAATATTCGGCAATAATCGTCTTATCGTCTGGTAATCCTCCCACTGCCTTAATCTGCCGCTCCAGATAACCGGAAGCTAGTTTCACTGCCGCTTCATCAAGCCCAAGTTTTGCCAATTCCTCTAAAAGCGTCCCACCTTCATACGACTTCTGCAACCTGTGAAAAATCTTACCAAATGCTTCTCCTGTTCTTTTATCCCTTCCTTTAATCTCCCCTTTCCAAAAGGGAAGCCTGGCGCCCTCTGTCGCCGTCTGGGATACCACCACTGTATCACGGCTGATATTCAGGATTCTCCATGCAAAGGAGCCTAATATAAAACGGTCCCCCTTCCGGGATTCATAAACAAATTCTTCATCTACCTCCCCAAGCTTTACTCCATCTTCCGTTTTTACGGAATACAACCCTTTATCAGGAATCGTGCCTCCGGCGGAAATGGCCAGCATTCTGCCATACCCATCCCCCTCCACTTTTTCATTTATCCTGTCATATAAAATCCGCGGTCGTGCCGGAATATCTCTGCTATGTTCATAATCCCCCGCCAGCATACCAAGAACCTGTTTTACATCCTCTCTCGTCACATTGCAAAAGGGCCATGCCCTTGGCAAAACTTCCATCACTTCATCTATTTGGTAGCTTCGGAAGGCCGCCATGGATACCAGGTGCTGGGCAAGCACATCCAAACAATCCACAGGAGGATTTGCGTGTTCTATCTGCCCTTTTCTTACAAGCTCTGCCATTATGCCGCAGGATACACACTCTGCCGCCGTTCTTGGGAAAAGATACATAACACTGGTCCTTCCCGGATTATGCCCGGCACGGCCCAGCCTTTGCATTGTACCTGAAATCGTACGGGGGCAGCCCACCTGGAGCACCTGGTCAATCTCACCCACATCAATTCCCAGCTCCATGGAAGATGTGGCGCAAAGCAGCCTAAGGTTCCCTTTTCGCAAAGCATCTTCCGTTTCATCTCTCTGCTCTCTGGAAAGGCTCCCATGGTGCACTCTTGCAAAGCCATCTCCTCCCAGAACATTTACATAATATGCCAGCTTTTCTGCATACCTTCTTCCCTCCACAAAAGCAATTACACTGCGTCCTCTCTGACAGTACTGGAACACAAGGGCTCCAAGCTCCTCCCACACAGGGTCCTTTCTTCTGCCTTTGGCAAAGTCCGCGTATGGACTAAGTATGTCAAGCCGGACCTGTTTTTGTATTACAGGCGCGGCAATTTTTACTTCTTCCGGCGCCAAATACTTTGCCGCTGTCTTTAAAGGCTCAATGGTGGCGGACAGTCCAATTCTCTGTAATGGTTTCCTGCACAAAAAATCCAGCCGTGCCAGGGAAAGCATTAAATGCGCTCCCCTTTTTGTATCAATCAGAACATGCAGTTCATCTAATATTACAGCTTTTGCCGTTGCAAGAATGTTCTGTCCTGTTTTACTTGTAAGCATCAGATATAGCGACTCCGGTGTGATAATCAGAATATGCGGAGGATTCCTTATCATTTTTTGCCGCTCCCTCTGAGGGGTATCTCCTGTCCGTATTCCTGTTATAATTTCTTCTTCTGCACCAATTCCAAATAAAGGACGTTTTAAATTTTCACGGATATCTGCTGCCAAGGACTTTAAAGGTGATACATAAATAAGCTGTAATTCCCTTTTTAGTTTTCCCTCCCTTGCCTGTCGTTTCATCCGGTCAAGAAAAATAAGAAAAGCTGACAACGTTTTTCCGGTACCTGTAGGCGCTGATACAAGCACATGATGGCCTCCGGCTATTAACGGCCATGCTTCCTTTTGTACAGAAGTCGGTTCTCCTAACGTACTTTGAAACCATTCTTCCGTTTCTCTGTCAAATAACTCTAATACATTTCCCATATTCCTTATCTCCCTTAAACCGCCGCTTTCTCAATCAATTCCTGTCTTTACTGTCTTATTTCAGCTAAGGCTTACAGCGGCCGCATGGGTCATAACCGCCTTCAATAAGGCTCTCGCGGCCGCCAGAATAATACTCCTTATTTTTATCTCTCATTTCTCCAACACTATTGCAAAAAGGATAGTGAAACTTTTTTGTATTTGTATTCAGCACATAATCATACCTATCATTTTGCGGTTCTTCCGGTTTAGTACATGATTCATCCAGTGCGCTTTCTCCTGTGGCATAATCTATAAAAATGCCTGGCTGTACATTGTAGCAGTATACATTATAACAAATTCCATTCCCACCATCTTCTACAGAATATGCTTCCATCAAAACACCGGAAGCCACAAGATTTTCCCCTTCAAAATAAGGGGTAACACGATATAAAACATGATTTCCTGTTTCTTTTACATATTCTGCCACCATCTCTTCCCATGGCAGCATACCTTTCATATTTAGATACCGGGTTCCGGTAATCAGGTTTTTCTCATTCGCATTTTCTCCCGCCAGTTGATATCCAATTAAATGACAACGGTTATACAGATATCGGTCTGCAATAATATCATATTTCACTGTATGCCATCCGGCAGGTCTTATATTGCCAATATTCCCACGCTCTTCCACAGGCATAATTTCCTGGCATATATTCGCAAACGCAGTTTTGCAGCGTCCCAGTTCGTCCAGGTCACTATACACCTCAAAAGCATCTGTTGTAATATCGCCGGAAGTAAAAAAAGGAACTCCATCATTGACCAAAATACTTTCGTTTCCACTATATGGGGGTATATCCCTATACCAGAAATTATGATCATCTCCATCAGCAGACATTTCAAATTCCGGGGGCTGCTCCTTTGCACAGGCAGAAAAAGCCAGCATTACCATTAACATCCATATACAAAGTATTCCTTTTTGTTTCATTTTCTATCAATCCCTTTTCAGTCATTCCGCCTTGTTTTATCAGTTAAATTTAGCGCTCCGTCCAATTTTCGACTGGATGGAGCGCTATAATTGGGCGGTTACGCATGTGACATTTATGGAAAAAATGTGTATTATTTGAACATCGCTTTTTATATTATATGGCTTTCTATTTTTTCAACTTAACATAAATATATAGTAACTTCAAGATATAACAAAAATTTCAGGAATACTTTTCGTATTCCTGAAATAATTTAATTAAAATATATTGATTTTACTAAATGCTGTCCATTAAAGCTGAATTACGCAGCTATCCGCTTCATTATTACTACTATTCCCGACCATAATACGTATCTGAATGCCCTTATCAATTAACTCCATATCTTCCCCATGAAAAGAAAATTCTTCACATCCTATGGCAAGACCTACGTTTATTTTCTCTCCAGGCTTCAAAAATACTTTTTTGAAGCGTATTAATTCCTTTGCCGGGCGCACTACCGGAGCACATATTGTTTCAGCATAATACTGAACCACTTCTGCTCCTGATACTTCTCCTGTATTACATACATTACATGAAACACACACATTTTTATTTTCCACTATACATACGTGAAAATCTGAAATTTGGAAGCTTGTATATGTCAGACCATATCCAAATGGATACAATGGTGTATTTGGAATATCCATATACCTGCTGACAAAACGATTATCTGGGTCACTTTTGGAAATTAGATGTCCGGTAGTCATATCCCAATAGCTAATTGGAACCTGTCCTACACACCATGGAATGCTGACCGAAAGTTTACCTGATGGACTTTGCATACCATATATCAGACTGACAATAGCCTCTGCCCCCATTGTCCCTGGTCTCCAGGCAATTAAAACAGCTCTGGATTTTTCTGATATTTTTCTTAAATCCAATGGTCTTCCTGTCAGTATTACCGTAATAATTTTTGATGTACGCTCTGCAATCGTTTCAAACAACTTCATCTGTTCTTCCGGCAGAGAAAGAAACGCTCTGCTTGCCGCTTCCCCCGACTGGGCCTCGTGCTCTCCCAAAACCATCACTACCGTATCATTTTCTCCAATCTTTTCCAGCAATAAACGGTCCATGCTATAGTCTTTTTTTGTAATATATGGAGTTTCTGCTTGCCAAATCCTGTATTCCTCATCAGAAAGAATATTGCATCCCAGAATACATTCTGCCTGGATTTCTTTTTTAATTAAAACTTCCTGTATCGTATCTACATCTGAATGGTTTCCAAAAATAGTCCACCTGCTTAAAAATTCTTGTGACTTTACATATGGTCCCACCCAGAAAACTTTTTCTTCACATTTTAGAGGTAAAATATTTTCATTTTTTAATAGCACACAGCTTTCACACGCCAGCCGGAATGCCACAGATTTAGCATCCGGAGACAAGATAATGCTCTTATTTATTCCTGAAAATGGATTTTCAAAAAGTCCCAGACGGTTCTTCATCTCAAGAATTCTCCATACACATTCATCAATCAATGCTTCTGGCAGGTCCCCGTTTTCCACAAGCTCCTCTAACCAGAACATATAGGCCGGACTCATCATATCAATATCGACTCCTGCCTTTGCCGCTGCATATGCTGCGTCCCTTTGTCCTGATACCACTCTCTGCTCTTCCAACTGGCCAATAGAACCCCAGTCAGAAATAACAACACCTTCAAATCCCTCTTGTTCCCGCAAAACATGCTTAAGAAGCTCTTTATTTCCGCTGACAGGTTTTCGGTCTATGGCATTAAAAGCTGTCATTACCATTGCAGGCTGCGACTTAAACGCCATCAAAAATGGCTTCAAATATTGCTCCGTAAAAGTTCGCCGGGATATTTCCACATCATTATATTCTCTCCCGGCATTCACAGCGCCATATCCTGCAAAGTGCTTTAAGCATCCTGCCATCCCATTTTCTGATATATGCCTGGAAAAGCTCCCCTCCTGATTAACATCTTTTGAAATTTCTGGTTTTTGATATCCTTCCAGCATAGCGGCGCCCATAACCCCATTTAGATATGGGTCTTCTCCAAATGACTCCATGATTCGTCCCCATCTTGGGTCGCGGGATACATCAATCATAGGTGAAAATGTAGCTTTTATCCCCTCGGAGGATGCTTCTGAAGCAGCAAATATGGCAGCCTCCTGTATTAACTCCGGATGAAAAGAACATGCCTGTCCCAACGGAATAGGAAAAATTGTTCTGCACCCATGAATGATATCTGCCATAAACAAAAGTGGAATATGGTGGGGATGCTCCTCCAGATACTTTTTTTGAACTTCATAAATTTTATCTGCTCCTATCATACCAAGAACAGAACCTGCATATTTAACAACCCATTCTGGCGGTAAATCTTTCCCAACACCCCCTGTAAGTACGGCCTGTTCATCAAAATATACCCCTGTAAGCTGTATCATCTGGCCAATTTTTTCTCTCAGAGACATTTCCGATAATAAGTGTCTCAATTGTTTTTCATTCATATGTCTCTCCTTGATAAAAATCACGGAAATCAGTCAAAATATATAGTTTCCCCACTTTCAGCCGAACGGTATACTGCCTCCAAAATCCGGGTAACTACTGCCGCCTGTTCGGGTTTTACTACCTGCTCTGCCCCATCAACTACCATATGGTAAAACAATTCCTGCTCCACATCGGCTTCTGATTTATTACTGCCGGCAAAGAAAGCAACTCCACCTCCTGACAAATCAGGCTTTTCCACTATGGGAACATTATGATGTATCCGGTTTATCCGTAAACCATCCTTCATATCTGCTCCCGCCTTTGTTCCGCATAAACTTGTTTTTGCTTCATCAACCTCCAATGTATTAAGCGCCCAGGAAGTTTCCAGTTCTATAACCGCTCCATTTTTCATACGGATAAACCCAAATGCTGCATCTTCGACTGTAAACTTTTCTGGTTCCCAATTTCCAAAAGCATTTCCCTGTTCTGTCTGATTGGACAACTTATGGAAAGAAGCTCCTGTAACAGATTTTACATCATAATTATTCATCATCCATAGAGTCAAATCCAGTGCATGTGTTCCTATGTCAATCAAAGGTCCTCCTCCCTGTTCTTCTTCATTTAAAAAGACGCCCCAGGTTGGCACTGCCCTTCTGCGAAGCGCATGCGCTTTTGCAAAGTATATTTCCCCAAGCTCTCCATTCCTGCACATTTCCTGTAAATATGCAGAATCTGTCCGATAACGGTTTTGATAAGCAATATTAAGAATTTTATGTGTTCTTTTTGCTGTTTCTATCATTTTTTCTGCTTCTTCATATGTCCTTGCCATAGGTTTTTCACACATGACATCCTTTCCGGCCTCCATTGCAGCAATAGAAACTTCTGCATGTGAACGATTTGGAGTTGTTACATAAACAACGTCTAAATCTTCTTTCAGCAATTCTCTGTAATTTTCAAATACTTTAGAATCCGGCATTCCAAACTGTTTCTTTGACTCTACAGCTCTCTCCTTTACAATATCACAAAATGCTGTTATCTCATATAATCCGCTTTTTAACATAGATGGAAGATGTTTTGCATTGGCAATCCCTCCACATCCTACAATTCCCGCTTTTAATTTTCTCACAATTTTTCCTCCATATTATATCATGTAAAATCAACCTAAATAACAAATTGTTCTAAATACTTTTTGCTAAGAAGCAGAGCATCTGCAACTCTCTCTTTTGAATTTTCAAATGCCTTATCTTCAATTTCAATACATGTATACCCATTATATCCTATATCTGTAAGGGCAGAAACATACCTTCCCCAGTCTACATCTCCAAGTCCTGGTATTTTGGGTGACATAAACATAAGAGGATAGGCCATAATACCACAGGATTTCAATTTGTCCTGATATAGCTTGATATCTTTATAATGCACATGAAATATCTTATCCCTAAACTCATAGATTGGACTTATATAGTCAATCATCTGCCATATAAAATGAGATGGGTCGTAATTAATTCCCAAATTATCACTGTCCAAAATATCAAAGACCTTTCTCCAGATTTCAGGTGTTGTCATCAAATTCTGTCCTCCCGGCCATTGTTCTGCGCCGAAGAGCATAGGACAGTTTTCAATTGCAATTTTAACATTCTTACTTTCGGCAAGCTTAATAAGCGATGGCCATATTTCCTTTACCAGTTCAATATTATCTTCCACATTTTTTGTCTGGTCCCTTCCGATAAATGTAGTAACCATATTTACACCCAATATTGAGCTTGCACATATCACGTTCTCTAAATGCTTTATTGCCGCCATTCTTTTTTCCAGGTTTGTATCCATGACATTTGGATAATATGCAAGAGATGAGATATCAACACCCTTCTTTTTTGCATAATCTATAATATAATTTGCATATTCACTATCTTCATTTACTCTTTTTGCATCAATATGGCTCACCCCTGCATATCGCCGTTCTGCTTTTTGTTTTGGCCAGCTTGCCACTTCCACGCATTCAAATCCGTGCTCTGATGCAAAGTCTATCATTTCCTCATATGTACAGCCATCAAGAATTGATGTTATAAAACCCAGTTTCATTATTAAGTATCACTCCTTATAAAAACAACTAATTTTGCCATGGAAGCGCCGTAAACTCTCCTCCTCTGCACCATTTCAAATAACAAAGCGCATGTAACTGCCCTGTCATCTCCCATTCCCCACAATAGACGGGGTCATGATACCCCTCAATACAGATATCATCCTCATATCCATTAGCCCGCAATATAGATATAATGTCTCTCCAGTTTGTATCTCCAAATCCCGGCATTCTATGCCATACAAACGGTACTGCTCCTGAAATACCTCCATGTCTGACTGCATCCCAGTCTATTGTTGCATCTTTTCCATGCACATGTACTATTTTTCTGCACCACTTTCTTAACTGTCCAATAGGGTCAATCAGTTGTACCATCTGATGAGTCGGTTCCCATTCAAGCCCTAAATTATCACTTTTTACCTCTTCAAACATTGCTTCCCATGCTCTGGAATGAAAACCAATGTTACAGGTTGCATGTTCCCAAGTACCATCCATAAGACAGTTTTCTATCCCCAGCTTTATTCCCTTTTCTTCTGCAAGATCTGCCAACTCACGGAAAACCTTTCCAAATTCTTGAAAGGCATCTTCTACCGGTTTTCCTTCCCAGGCCCCGGCAAATGTACTTACATGAGTTGCTCCAAAATATTCTGCCGCACGAATCACATTTTCCAATGTCTTCCTATGTTCCACATACTGAATTGGATTACAATAATATCCTATCGTACTTATAGTTGACCCACTCCCGGCAAGTATTTTTTCTGTTTTTAATGCCAGCTTCTGAAGGTTGGTTCCTTCCAATGACATATGAAAATTAATTGAGAAAGTTTCAAATCCTTTGCCCACAAATCCCGGAAGCCATTTTTCAGCCTGTGGACCTGGAATACATGTACCTATTTTAATTTGTTTCATTTGCTCTTTCCTCCTGTTTGGGACCAAATTTATATAGTATCTGTAAAACCAATTACCTCATTTAGCTCTGCTGATTTAAATATGGCTTCCATTAACCTCATCACCCGCATTACCTGCGGAAGTTTAACTTCCGGCTCTGCATTATCCTGCAAAACTGCAGCCACATTCCTATGGAAATCTGCAATATCCCCAGAAACCTCTGGTAATTCTTCAGTCACAATTGTATCTTCTCTCCTTGGCGCCATAGTCTTAGTCAGCCCCGCTGCCGTCCGTACAGGCACAACAACGCTTTCTGCTTTTCCTGTTGTTCTGACAATTTTTCCATTTAAATCCCAATCTTCTATGACCATGGAACCATTTGCGCCCAGAACATACCATCTTGGAAGAGACACAAAATTGTTTGTTCCTACCTCCACCAATACTTCCATATTCCCTTCAAATTTTAAAATCGCTGTAAATCCATCGTCCACTTCCTGATTTGTGATATTGGTAAGAGAGGCGTATACAGTCATCAATTTCCGTTCTCCTGTTATACATAGGATCTGGTCCAAAAGGTGAACCCCCCAATCCAAAACCATTCCGCCACCATGTTTTTTTTCTTTTCTCCAATCACCCGGAATTCCCCTTGAACCGTGGACACGGCTTTCAATCCGGAACACATGGCCCAGCGTCTGTTCTTTCATAACTCTGCAAACCATAAGAAAATCTTCATCCCACCGTCTGTTCTGATGCACTGTCAGGAATTTTTCTGTCTTCTTAGCTGCCGTTTCCATTTCCAAAAAATCTGTAGCAGATATGGTTACTGGTTTTTCAGAAATGACATTTTTTCCTGCAAGCATAGCTTTAATTGCAATAGGTTTATGGCTGTCATTGGGTGTTGCTATTAGCATAACATCAATATCCGGGTCAGCCATAATCTCCTGTTCTGATTCATATACATGGAATCCCATTTTTGCAGCTTTATCTCGTTTTTCTTCACTGATATCATAAATTCCGGCTAATTTAACTTCAGGCACATTGGCAAGGATTTCCGTATGCCATTTTCCCATTCCTCCAAATCCAATAAGCCCATATATTACTTGTTTTTCTTTCACTGTCATACTCCATACTTAATAACAGTGGCCGGTACTGTCAGATTATCATTTATTTTCTCTCTTTAATTCCCACAAAACATCTCATCTGCCAGCTACCAGCCGCCATTTTTATTTTCCTAATTCCTTGTTGATTTCTTTAAGAATCTGGTCTCCTCCCTGATTTTTCCAGTTATCAACAAAAGTATCAAATTCACTGATATCCGCTTTTCCCATAATGATTTTTGCAAATGTTTCTTCTTCCATTTTCTTGAGATTTGCCCATTTAGCTTCCATGGTTTCTGTCTGTCCATTGTATTTGCTATAAACAGGTTCATATTCCTTAACAAGCGATGCACCGCCAATCATAATTGAAATAAGCCGTGGAAGATTACCCTTTGCGAGTTCACTGTCCAGGTTCCACTTTTCCAGGCTAAAATCATCATAAGGCTCTTTCTTCAATTCAGTAATAGCTTCCATATCACTTTTTAACAGTTTATGTGTAGAAAAGTCTACATCATCTATTGTAATCTCCCCGGCAAGATAACTTGCCAGAATTTCATAAGAAACTTCAATCTCATCAGCATTATCATATCCATTATATAATGGATAAAAATCTGCCGTTCCCATTTCCGTAGAAGTCACACCCTCCTCTACCCATTTTTGTTCCTCTGAAATCAAATAATTAATAATCTTGAATGCTGCTTCCGGATTTTTACATTCTTTACTTGCAACAACATACTTTTTGGTTGGTTCAGCCATATGTGCATAGTAATTTCCGTCTTCAGAAAGAGGTGTAAAGTATGCTCTCCAGTCTGCAGAGCCTGACAATGTTACATCTGCAAGGGTATAACCACTCCACCAGGGACCAAAGAAAATTCCTACTTTTCCTGCCAAAAGCGGCTCTTTGCTGTCACTCCGTACAAGCATTTCCGGGTCAATAAGACCATTTGCATACAAATTTGAAATATTCTCCAACGCATTTCTTGTTTCTAACTGGATAGAACCATATTCTATGGTTCCGTCCTCAGCCTCAAGCCAATATTGTGGAAAAGATTTAAAATGACTAAATAATGGGTCTAATCCAAACTGATTATCGCCAACGCCATTAATATGGTCTGTATTTGCAGGTCCAAGAATACCGATTGTATCATCCTCACCATTTCCATCTGGGTCTTGTGTCACAAACGCCTCTGCTACTGCTATCATTTCATCCCATGTTCTTGGAACTTCTAAATTAAGCTCATCCAGCCAGTCCTGACGAATCCACATCTCATTAACAACACCACCCGTCATATTCGGCGCCGGAATTGCCATAATTTCGCCATTTTCATTGGTAATACATTTCATAAGTTCTTCGCCGCCTGATTTAACATAACTCTTAAGAGCATCTGAAGCATAATCATCAAAATACTGTTCAAGAGGCTGAATCATATCATATTTTAAAAGAGCTCTGTACTGTGTAACATTCACATTCATAAGCTCCGGGATGGAATTACTTCCAATGCACAGACTCATTTTTTCGTCATAATCTGAACTGGATGCAACCCAATCATACACAACTTCAATATTTAAGTCTTCTTTCAGAAGCCTTGTATATGAATTGTCATCATATGACATGCCATCTGGTATCTTGGCATTAGGATTCATAGCTCCTCCAAGATGCACAGTAACTGTTTCCGGGTATTTTGCCAATGGCAATTCCTCTTTAGAAGTACTTTCAGCTTCTTTTACCGCTGTTTTCTGTTCATCATCAGATGACTTGCCACATCCTGCCATAGAGCTTGCCAATATAGATGTGGCAGCTGTTAGTGCAATAATTTTTTTTATGTTCATTTTTTCCTCCTTTATCCTTTTACTGACCCCAGTGTAATACCCGCAACAAAATATTTTTGTAAAAAGGGATATACAATCAATACTGGTATCATCGCAATAAATATTTTTGCTGCATCCAAAGACAGATTATTCAGTTTCATTGCCTGTGCAATCTGGTCTACATTCATGGTAGAATAATCCAGTGTTACAACCATCTGCTGGATATAAGTCTGCAATGGATAGCTGCTTTGTCTTGTACTTAGAACCATTCCCTGAAAAAATTCATTCCAGTACTGAACAATCGTAAAAAGAACGATTGTCGCCACCATAGGTTTTGCCAAAGGTATGTAAAGTGATAATAAATTTGTCCAGGGGCCTCCTCCATCAACGAAACATGCTTCCTCCAGTTCAACCGGAAGGTTCTTAAAAAAGTTCACTGCAAGAATCACATTAAATACCTGAAGTCCCATGCCAAGTACCAGTCCCCATATACTGTCCATAAGACCGTAGTTTTTCATTGCTATATACCACGGAACTGTGCCGCCATTAAATAACATACAAAATATTAAAATCCACATAAATATATCTCTTTTGGGAAATTGCTTCTTAGTCCTTGATAAAGGATATGCCGCTAAAAGAATACTAAATATACTGGCAACAGTTCCAAGAACCACTCTTTTTGCCGAAACAACAAATGCTCCAAAAAAGTCACCTTCCCCCATTATTTTCTTATAGGAAAGAAGATTAAAACCAACCGGCCAGAAAGCTACCTGTCCTGCATTCACAGCTTCCCTGCTGCTTACAGACACACACAATACATACCATACCGGAAGAATGCAGATTAAAGTAATCATAATAAGGACCACAACATTTACCACATCGAAAATCTTTGACCCCAAACCTTTATTTTCAATCATGACAAGCCTCCTTAAAATAGTTTATACCCAGTAAATTTGTCCGCCAGCCAATAGCCCAGTGCAATTAAAGCCATACTGATTACCGATTTAAACAAACCAACTGTTGTGGCTAATGAATACTGCAGATTTTCCAGACCTGCACGGTATACCCAGGTGTCAATAATATCTCCAGTGGAATAAACCAGCGGATTATACAGGTTGTAAATCTGGTCAAAGCCCGCGTTTAACACATTTCCAAGTGACAATATTGCAAGAAGCGCCACAGTAGTCCGAATTCCTGGTAATGTCACGTGCCAGATTCTTTTAAATCTTCCTGCTCCATCCGCTGCAGCTGCTTCATATAGAGACTGGTCCACACCCAGGATTGCAGCCAGATAAACAACTGTATTATATCCAAACCCTTTCCATATATCAGTTCCTATCACCAACGGCTGAAATAAATCAGGTTCTCCAAAAAAGTTAACCGGAGCTCCTCCAAATATTTTAACCAACTGATTAATTGGACCGGTATATCCAAAAATATTCAAAACTATTTTTGCAAGGATAACCCATGACAAAAAGTATGGAAGATATACAATTGTCTGTATTGGCCTCTTAATCTTTTTCAGACAAAGTTCATTCAGAAGCAATGCAAAAATCAAGGGAATAGCTATATTTCCAATTATTTTGCCTACAGCAATTACGACTGTATTGCATAAAACCTGCCTGACATCACTCATTTGAAACATATACACAAAATTTTCCATTCCAACAAATTCCGAATGCAGGATACCCTTTCCCGGATTGTAATCCTGAAATGCCATGATAATACCAAACATGGGGACTATGCTAAAGAAAAATAACCACAGCATTGCTGGTATTAACATGATGTAATAATGTTTCACAAACCTTTTGATATACATAAATGAACCTCCCTTCTTTTATTTTAGTTTAGTATTTGTCTCTCCTGCCTACCAGATAATATTGTTCCTAATTTTACAAATATTTTTTTATACAAAAAAAATGTCCGAATCAAATCAGACATTTTTTATCTTATTCCTGTACTCTGCCGGCGTACAGCCATATTCTTTGGCAAATACTTTTGCAAAATAGTGGAAATTATCATAACCAAGTTCAGAGGCAATCTGCGTTATATTTTTCACTCCTTCTCTGATTCGCTGGGCTGCTGCATTCATCTTCCGCGATACCACATAATTATGAAAAGTTTCCCCGGTCATTTCCTTAAATTTTGTACTGAAATAACTTCTACTCATACCTATACGCCGTGCTGCTTCTTCAGACCGCAGATTGTCATCAATATGCTCTTCCACATAAACGATGACCTCAACAAAAGAACATATATCATTACAAATCTGCGTATCAGTACATGTTTCATATATCTTTTTTCTCCATTTTTTTATCCACTCTAACATCTCTTCTACCGTATTCAAAGACGGAAACCCATTATCTCCTCCCATAATAATTTCAAAATTATGGAAACATTTTATAAAGATTCTCTCTGCCCATCTTAACCCTATATTTTGTGTCCGGACACACAACTTTTCAAACTCTTTGTCGTTGAAAATCCACTTTGGGTGCATCCAATGCCTTTCAAGTTCTTTCAGCATCTCCTGATTTTCTTCCTGAATTTGACCCTGCCTGCATATTTTCTTATATTTTGTACTAATTTGTTCCAATATCTTCTCACATTCATCCGGGTCAAAACTAATCTTTGATATATAATCTAAAGCTCCAAGCCTTATGGCTGTCTGGGCATAACTAAAGTCTTCATAAACAGAAAAAATGACAAACTTTACAGACGGATACATCTCTTTGCACATCTGCATCAACTGGATTCCATCTATTTCCGGCATATCTATATCTGTGAATACAATATCAACTGGATGTTCCTTTATAAACTCTAACGCTTTTCTGCCATTTAGAACATCCCCTACAACCTCAAACCCGTATTTTTCCCAGTTCATTATAGCAATCAGCCCTTTTCTGGCAAGTTTGTCATCATCCACAACCAGTATTGTCATTCAATTATTTCACCCTTTCTCCTCTATAATCATCTGTCAAATTGGCTTGTCTCAAAATGGTTCAACGATTGGCAACAGGATTGTAACCTTAGTTCCCCTTCCTCTTCCGCTATTTACAAATAGGCTTGTCTGTCCCTCATAGAATGATTCCAGCATAGCCTTTACATAACGTAACCCAATCCCTCGTTTTTCACTTCTATTGTTCTTAAAATCGTAATTAAAGGGTTCGTTAATCTGATTAATTTCTTCCTGTGTCATCCCCTTTCCACTGTCAGTTATTGTAATGACAGCCAGACTTCTGACTTTGTCCTCAAACACCTGTATGGCTATTTTTTCATCATTTCCAAGTCCATACCGTATTGCATTTTCTACAAGCGGCTGAAAGAGCATTCGTACTGTGGGCTGCTCCAGATAATCACCTTCCTCAACATTCATTTCAATTGAAAAATCACATCTCATCTGCTGAAGTGCAATATAATCTTTTACAATATCAATTTCTGTACGTAATGTCGTCCTTGTTCCCTCTTTTCCAAGATTATAGGAAAGCAGCTTTTTTAAACGCTGTAAAAACTTTGTAATATCATCCTGATGATTCATTCTTGCCATCCATTGTACCGAATTTAGCGTATTCAACAAAAAATGAGGATTAATCTGATACAAAAGCTTTTCATACTCTGTGCGTTGAATGCTTTTTTCCTTTTCTATTACATTATTAATCAGATTTTCAATTTGATATTTCATCTGTTCAACTTCACACATCAAATTGTCAAACTCTACAATTTCCGATTCCTGATTTACAGTCTCAAGAGCTCCATTTCCCACCTGTATCATCTGTTTACGAAACTGGCTTAGCGGACGGCAAATCATCCGGTAAAGATATACAACAGAAAGAGAAAATATAAGAAAGGTTACTGCTATAATCACAACCATTTTAAGCCGCCACATATTAATTTCATTCTGGAAAATATCATCTGGAAGCGCCACTGCATTTATATAGCCAATTCTGCTACAGTACGCCATAATCTTATATCCTTCCCTGGTAAAGACGCTATAGCTTTCTTTTTCCAGTGTTTTTGAAAGAATTTGCTGCCCGCAAATTATAACAGGATTTGTACTATAACGTACAATCCCGTTTTGGTCCATCTGAATATAGGTATATGGCCATTTCTCTTTATTTAATTTCTCTGGAACACTCATATTTGTTTTTATTTCCACATAGATATCCAGTTTTTTCCTCCCTCCAAAAGTAGCATTACGTTTAACAGACAAAACAGGACTCTCGTCAATTCCTAAATAAGACGGATGTACTGACTGCATAACATTTCCAGCACATTCAATAACTTCCGGGACTGCCATGTATCTTCCATCAAGCGCTTTCACATTCATATTCTGAATAAGTTCCTGCTTTTTCCATGGGTCATAATATGAAGCCCCTACCAATTTCGTGTTCACATAACCAAGTCCTACTAATCCTTCGCGAAGAGATTTCTGACCAATATATCGTTCATAATTATCTTGTGCACCGAGATATTTTTCCACAACATTTCCAATAAGACCATTGGAACCCATCTGGTTTACAATACTAAGCATATCATAATAAGCGTTATCTGTATCCTGGGTTATTTGGTCAAGATATATTGTCATATTATCCAAAATACTGTCATCCCGGATAATTCGAAGTGTCATATACGATACAATACCAGCTGCCAGAAGGCTGGTCATTGCACATAGCATGAGAATTCTCAGCATTTTTGCTTTTAATGTTTTCTTCTTTTTACAGTTTTTTGTCTCCATAATTATTATACCCAGTCAATTATCTTCATCTTTTCTTAACCCTGTAGATAATTGCATCTAAACTTATACTATTAATTGTATCAAACTATTAATCTTTTTTCCTTTCAGTCTTATAACAATTTTGTTCCAAAAAAACTATATTTATTAAATATGCTATATTTTAAGTCACCTTTAACTTATCAACCGTATAATTTATCAACTATTATAATTAGTTTATCATGTAATTTTTAACTAAACAACTCCGTATATAAAATTTGTAAACAAATAACTGTGGTATAACCATTTAGATATACTCCTTTTTAATGTTAAATTGGCAGCAACCAGGAAGAAGAAATCATAAAAAGGAAAAATTTATTCTTAGAAATGTGGTAAAATGATTTTGGATAAAAAATCGTAACTTGGGTAGGAGGAAGTAATATGATAATTGATAGTTTTGATAGTAAATCTGAATCGAAAATAAATCCTTGGCTAAAAGAGGATGCTTTAGCTGTAGATGCCTGTATAATTACTTTTTCATACATTATTGAAAAATATGTGTTGGATAATTATGATTTAATACAAAATACCAAAACATTTATTTAGAAATGGAGATGAACAGCATAAAGGAACACAGCATGATGTAAGTCATTTTGAAATAGCATTGTCACTTGCTGAATATGTAACAGAAAAATAAACGATTTCTAAAAGCAATCAGGCGTTCATCTTCCGGCGCTCTTTCTGATAAACATAGATATAAGCATGGCCACTATCCCCAAAACAAGATAGACCACCGCATACAGGATAAATGCCGTTTCTCCCACGTCAAAGAATATCCATGTACCTATCAGAAATAACGCTGCTGAAATAAACGGAAGGCTCCATAAATGCTGGATGTCTTTTCCCACAAATGCTCCAATTATCACAGAATATAATGGATTGACTGCAAAAAATAAAAGAAAGCATACCGCCATTCCTGCATCGCCATTTACAAAAGTGACTGCAAGCCACGGAAACACCAGCATAACTACCGCCGATACCACCAGCCATAAAATAATGTTCTGTTTCATGTTACACCTCTCCCAAAAGCTGTTTTAAATTTTTGTTGAAACCAGCTTTCCCTTGTAACCTGCCCATGATTTATAAGAACATATCCACCAGTTCACCAAGTAAATCTGGGCAGTGGCGCATGATAAGAGATGCCTTTAAGCACTTCCTCCATGCACTCATTTGTAAATGAAATTTGCTCATAAGGGAAATGAAGGATTCTTTTTCACCACACCTGCATACCAGCTCGTAAGGTATTTCAATGAACTAAGCCCATCGTCCTTGCTTTTGTCTATATTTTGGTACTCAGCATATGCAAACTCATCCATCGTCCGCATCATGTCAAGCGCATTTGTGGTCTGGACGAGATTGCTCCCATGTCCAAGATACCTGGCTTTCGCAACGCCGTAATTCATGTTCCCGCTGCTGTCGGCTGTGCCTGCGCTTGCCAGTTTCGCAATGGATTCCATTGCTTCCAGGAATGATTTTCTGCTTTCCTCCGGGATAAAGTTCTCTGCCGCATATTCCGCTTTCTTCATGCCAAGCGAGATATTCGCCTGCCTCTCCTTCTCCGTCATGGAGCCACTGTTCCCGACAAGAAAATTCTGCCGGATGATGTCATACACAAATCCCTGCTCCTTTTTGCTGCAGTTCTCCAATGCAGATGCAATCGCCTTGTCTGCGCCATACATCCCCGAATATGCCGGAAGATTATTTAAGGATTTATCAACCTGCACGATAACCTTTTGGAACGCCGCATTTCTTGCCTCCATTGCCTCTTTATTTTCTGGCGCCATGCAACCCTTCCCGCCTTCCACAAGGGCTGCCATGCCGTCTCCTGAAAATTCCACAATGACCGCATCCCCATACTGTGAACGGATGTACTTCATTGCCTGCAGGGTTTCTTCCCTTGACATCTTATCCATGACCTTATTGCCATGTTCATCTGTGGTGTTAAATTCATATTTTACTACTGTATCTTTCTTATATGCACCACTACCATATGAGGGGATATTTGTTGTTCCTCTGTAAAACTGACTGTAATCAATATCCATAACCTGCACTCTCCTTTGCTTTATTTTGAATAAATCCCTTTGCTGCTTCCTTGACAAGTGTCTTTTCCTGCACATAATTTGTCGCAGCCCCAATTTGGTTGTAACAGCTCCTGATTTCTGAAATTGCCATAACTTTGCCAGACTGAATATTTATATGAATTGCTATAAGTCCCGGCAAACCACAGATACAAAGTTTTATGGGTCTTTGTGGAATAAGGTGTAAAGATTATATCTTCATGTCCAGTGT
>CAMUHA010000029.1 GCA_947088515.1 uncultured bacterium | reverse complement strand
TCCTTGCGTCTTCACCTATAAACTTTTCCTGATATAGAAACAGCATTGTAAAAGTGAGCATTTGCAATACTGACAGGAGCAAAGCCCAAACATATGTTATTATTTATGGGAATAGAATAATTTGTATAGTTATGGTAGAATAATATCATAATTAAAATCTTTAAATTTACTATTGGTGCAGTATCGAAAACATCGCCTGAGATATGTGGTGTATAAGAATGGAAGGCTGGAAGTAAGGGAGGAAAATGGAAATGTGGACATGTCCGAAGTGCGGACGCGCTTTATTAAAACAGAACCAGAGCCATTATTGTGGAGAGAAACCGAAGACAATTGATGAATATATTCAGGCACAGCCAGAAGAACACCAGCAGTACTTAAGGGAGATACGAAATGCCATTCGTATGGCCCTGCCGGAGGCTGATGAGAGAATTTCGTGGAGTATGCCGACATTTTGGGATAAATATAATATTATCCATTTTGCTGCCCATAAGAAGCATATTGGTGTGTATGCAGGAACAGAAGCTGTGGTGGAATTTGGTGAGAGACTGAAAAATTATAAGACCAGTAAAGGAACGATACAGTTCTTGTACAATGAACCTCTTCCGCTGGAGTTAGTAATGGATATTGCCAAGTGGTGCAATGAAACGGGAAATCACCCATAAGATGCGTTTTATATGACAGATGAAATTGGAATAAATCGAAAGGCAGATATGTTATGAGCAATGAGAAAGTATACCAGATGGAATTTTCAAAAATTTACAAGCTTCTTGTACAAAAGGCGGTAAAAAAAGGAAGGACAAAAGAAGAAGTAGATGAGGTAATCCGGTGGCTTACCGGATATAGCCAGGAAGAGTTGGAAGATTTGAATGATAAAAAGATTGCTTATGGAGATTTTTTCTTAAATGCACCGGAAATGAATGAAAAAAGAAGCTTAATAAAAGGCGTTGTCTGCGGTGTCAGAGTTGAGAAAATTGAAGAACCGCTTTTGCGGGATATCCGTTACCTGGACAAGCTGATTGATGAACTAGCCAAAGGGAAAACAATGGATAAAATATTGCGCAGATAACAGAATGTGCAAGAATTTAAAGAATCAGGGAAGAATGACGGCATTGTGTTCCAACAGATATAATAGGGAGAAGCAGTGAAAGTATATTTGTCAGAAAGGAAATCCGGGCTTGTAAAACAGGAAGGATTAGCATATAATTAAAATATATATAAACGGAATAATGGATAGAAGAGATCCATTGATTAATTGATATATATTCTTGAAATGAAGGGAAAGGGGGAAGTATGAAAACAGAAACAGAAATAGACATAGCTGTAGCAGAATCTATTGGGAGTAAATATGATAAAGCATGCAAACGATTATTCCATAACAGAGAAATTATAGCGCCTGTATTAAAGGAAGTAGTACCAGAATACAAAGACTCTACAGTGGAGGAAATTATCCATTATATAGATGCAGACAGCATTCAGGATATTCCTGTTGAGGATGTTCCTGCCAGAATAAAGGGAATGCCAACAGCAATGGAATCTGTCAGCGACAAGATGATTGTGTATGATACGCACTTTCAGGCTGTGAATCCTATGTTAAGTAATGAAAATCTTTGTATTCATTTACATATTGATTTAGAAGTTCAGAATAATTACAGACCAACAGACCCTTCTTACCCAGTAATAAAAAGAGGAATATATTACGCGGCGAGAGAAATCAGCTATCAGCTTGGTGGATTAACAGAACAGACAAATTATGGAGATATACAGAAAGCCTACAGTATTTGGATATGTAATGAGAGAATTCCGCTGAAACTGCAAAATACGGTATCCATGTATTCTATAAAGAAAACAGATATTGTAGGTGCAACGGATGAACCAGAAGAAGACTATGACCTTATGAATGTAATTGTAATACGCAGAGGCGAAAAGACGGATGTCCCAATATTTGATTATTTGTCTGGGATATTTGATTGTGATAAGGAAAAGATAGCAAAATATGTAGACATTAGAAGCAATGAAAAGGTATTAAAAGGAGTGAGCGATATGGATGGATTGGGGCAGTCAATTATGCAGAAGGCAATGCAAAAAGGGATGCAGCAGGGAATGCAGCAGGGAATGCAGCAGGGAATGCAGCAGGGGATGCAGCAGGGGATGCAGCAGGGAGAAAACCTGCTGGCAACATTAATTAGATATCTTAAAAGAGATAACCGATTAGATGAATTGGATGAGATTTTTGATGAAAAAGCGAGAAAACAGTTATACAAGGAATATAATATGATTGATTAGCATAAATTGTATGTTTTAAAATAGAGCTTTCCATTATGGCAGGCTCTATTTTATATAAATTGCATAGGAAGAATATAAGGAAAGGCTTGGAACTAAATGCCAAGAGGCTGACTGGTGCGGTTTAACAGGGATGAAATATGATGCTACAGGGGCACGAAGCAGGGATAATTTTAAAATAATAGAAAACGGTGGTATATGGAGGTATGAAAGTGAATCAAAAGGTTTATGAATTTGAGACATTTATATACAGCGCAGACCCAAAAGGCGGCGCCTATGTAATTTTTCCTTATGATATCCGGGAAGAGTTTGGAAAAGGGCGTGTAAAAGTACATGCAGTTTTTGACGGGGAGCCTTATGATGGAAGTATCGTAAACATGGGAGTTAAAGATGAAAAAGGAAATACATGCTATATTATTGGTATAAGGAAGGACATCCGGCAAAAGATAGGGAAGCAGCCTGGTGATAAGGTTTTCGTGACTATAAGAGAGAGAATGAAAAGCCGGAATATAAAAAGGGGATCCCCCTTAAAAAAGACAATCTTTTGCTGGAAGGATCGTCTTTTTTTGTGCTATTAAACAAATTATAGAAATATAGCTTTTAGTGTTTGAATAAATTGCATAATTGCAGAGTAAAAGCTTCAATACATAAAAAATACCAAAAAGTATACTTATTGATTCGGGAACACTTCTTGGAGCCATCCGGCATAAAGGCTTTATTCCCTGGGATGATGATATTGATATTAAAATGATGCGAAGGGATTATGATAAGTTTTGTGGTATCTGTGAGAAACAGCTGGATGGGAAATTTTTTCTGCAGACATACCGGACAGACAAAGGATACCGCTGGGGATATGCAAGAATTTTAAGGAATGATACAACTTTTATTCGGGAAGGTCATGAATGTCTAAAATCAAAAACTGGTATTTTTATTGATGTTTTCCCATGTGACGGCTTACCGGAAAAAGTAATTCCGCGTATTTACTGTAACATTCTTTCTTTGTGTTGCCGGAAAATACTTTATTCTGAAGTCGGCGCCCAAAGTGCAGATACTCTGTTAAAAAGGATGGGGTTTTCGTGTTTGAATTTACTGCCCAAAGAGTGGGCATATCATGGACTTGAAAAAATAGCATATTGTTATGGAAAAGGAAAGACAAAAAAAGTCAGATGCTACGCCTGGGGATCCAAAGAAGAGACAAAAGGTCAGGAGCGAAAGTGGCTGGAGGAAACCTGTGATATGGTATTTGAAGGAATTATGGTAAGGGCGCCCCTTTGGTCAGGGGAAATGTTAGCATACTATTATGGAAAGGATTATATGACGCTGCCGCCGGAAAGTGAAAGGGAACCAAAACATACAGCAGTTTATGTTAAGTTTCCGGGTGAATAATAAGGAGAAAATGGAATTGAACAGTATTACTTTTTTGGATGCCTGTCAGGTTGGAGAGAATTTATGGTTTTCCAATTATGATTATAATGCTTTTATGAAATGGAATATGGTATCAGGAAAGGCGCAGATCATTGATTTTTTTCCGCAGGCAGAAAAGGAAAGAGGGCGGCTGCACCGCAGGGTGTTTCATATTGGCGAAAAACTGTATTTCATTCCCTTTCGCGGAAGATATATTCATATTTGGGATTTAAAACTGGAGCGTTGGGAATTGGTAGAGATATCAGGTGAAGAGATTCAGGTTGCCGATGCGTTTTTTACTGCGGATGGATTATGGATGTTTCCAAGCTATGTGCGCTGGCCAGTTATTGTATTTCATACGGAGTCCTGTCAGGTAGAGAGCCTTCCGCATTTAACAGAAAAAATTGGAGAGTATATTGGCGGATATAAAAACTGGATGCTTCTGGATATTGCCTGTGTGTGTCAGAAAGGACAGCTTTTTTATCTGGCTGAATACCGTCGGTCAAAAATTTTTTGTATTGACGGCAGCTCTAAAGAGCTTGTTTTTGTTTTTTCCAATACGGAAAGAGGGATGGATGGGGGAAAGATAAAGCTACAGGGTATCAGTGTATGCGGAGAGAAGGATTTTTATCTTACTTCGCTTGAAGAAAAAGCGATTTATGTATGGAACCCGCAAGAGGGCATAAAAGAGCGTTTTGCATGTGATACGGAAGTTTATGGGAAACGGACTCCTTTTATCAGGGGAATAGATATAAATGAAAAATATGGTCTTGCTCTGCCCTGTCATTCCAATTGGATATTCAGATTAAATAAACTGACAGGAAGTGTGGAAAAAATCAGATATCCTGATGGATTTGGAAGATGTAAAATATATTCTTTGTTTTGCGGATATGAAAAGAATGGAGAGGAAATTCTCTTATATCCCAGGTGTGGAAACGGACTTCTGACCATAAATGGATGTACAGGAGGGACCCGCTATACGCCGCTGCAGTTAAACCAGGCGGATAATATGTATTTTTCAGGTTTTTACCGCAATGTAATCAGGCAAAGGCTGTATACGGGAAAGTTAAATGAATCTTTTGGATGGATGGACGTGCTGGAAGATTATTTGGATGAAGTGGCAGGGCTGGAAGAGAAAGAAAAGAATAAAAAGGCAGAACCTATAGGGAAAAGGATTTATGAGTACTGTAAGGAAATGTGTCTGCAGGAGAAACAGAAAACACAATGAGAATAGTAATTATTTCTGATATTCATGGAAACTTGGAGGCGTTGGCAGCTTTAAAACGGCAGCTTGGAGAGATAACGAATATACAGGGAATGGTTCTGCTGGGGGATTTAATTGATTATGGACCACATTCCAACGAAGTGATAGAACTGATTAAAGAGCTGTCCTATCCGGTTTTATGTAATATCTGGGGAAATCATGAAGAGGCAATTGTATTTGAAAAATATGTAAATTTTTCTTCGGAGCGGGGACGACAGTGTGCACGATATACCCGTAGTCAATTATCTGAGAATACGAAAAATTATCTGATGCAGGAAATGCTTGGAAAAGGAAGATATGAGTTTGATATATGCGGCAAAAAATGTCTGGCTGTGCACGGAAGTCTTGAAGATGAATACTGGAAAGGGATTTTTCCCTGGGATGATTTAGAGGAATATGGCAGATATGACTATGTTTTTTCCGGTCACACACATCTGCCTCATTTTTTTGAAAAATATTATCCGAAAGAGGATGGACTTCATAGAAACAGAAAAAAAACAGTTTTTATAAATCCTGGTTCCGTGGGACAGCCGCGGAATTTAAATCCTATGGCCCAATGTGCATTGTTGGACTTGGATAAGGAAGATTTTGTCATGATAAAATGCAGTTATAATATTGGAAGAGAGCAGAAAGCCTTTTCAGCAAAGGTAGATGCGTTTTACAAAAACAGACTGGAGTACGGAATATGATGGAGGAATTATATATAATAAGCGGCGTTGCCGGAATGACAGGAAGTGAGCTTGCGGGAACTCTGGTGGGGAAGGGAAGCCGGGTCATTGGTTTTGATAATTTTTTTGCTTCGTCCAAAGAGGCGTTAAAAGAAATAGAGGATAATGACCATTTCTCTTTTTATGAATTTGATATTAATAATAAAGGACAGATGGCGCAGATTAAAAACCAGGCAATGGCAATGAAAAAGGAATTTAAAAGAATTATTTATATAAACTGTGCAGCAGTTGTACATACAGAGCATTTTTATCATATTGACAGGACGTTTGAGACAAACGTAATGGGGATGCGTCTTTTTTTGGATCAGGCCATTGAAATTGGAGCGGATATTTTTATTAATTGCTCAACCTCAGAGGTATATTCTATGAATTCCTGGAAGGAAGGGGGTGTTTCAGAAGAAGATTATCTTTTGCTTGCCAATGCAGAGCACAGTCAGAGAACCAGCTATGCGGCAGGAAAACTGATGACAGAGTTTTTTATGCGGGATGCGGTAATCAACAACAAAATAAAGGGATGCTCTATACGCTTTGCCAATGTGTACAGTAAAAAAGAGTTATATCCTAAACACATTATTCCACATATACTTATGCAGCTAAAACAAAATGGCTGTGTGGAGCTTTTGGAAAACAGCAGAAAAAATAAGCGCACATTTCTCCATAACATTGACAGTTGCATGGCGGCGCTGGCGCTGGTCCATAGTCCGGACGCATTAGACGGCAGTGTATACAATGTGGCGACAGATGAAGAAATCTCTATTATTGATCTTACATTGTTTTGTGCAAAAAAAATGGGGATTGAAAAGCCGCAAATGGTTTTTAAAGGATATAGGGAATCGGACCCTGAAAGACGTATGCTTAACACAGATAAGATCAGAAATAGAACAGGATGGCGCCCAGGGTTTCCCTGGCAGAAGGAATTGAAATGTGTATCCGTGAGCTGGAGGGGTGAGATGCTGCAGGAGAAGGTTATGAAAATTCTGATTATTACTGTTGCGGGTATGGCAAGGAGATTTAGTGAATCTGTGGGAAAAGATACGCTTAAATGCCTTTATTATCAAAATTCACCAAAGGAAGCGCTGCTATTTAGGATGATATACCAAAATACGGATTTTGATAAGTACATTATTGTAGGCGGATTTCTGTTTGGGAAGCTTGAGGCATTTGTAAGGCAGAATTTTGCAGATATGGAAGATAAGATCGTTTTGATAAAAAACGAACATTTTGAAGATTACGGCTCCGGCTACAGTTTGTATCTTGGAATGAAAAAAGCAGGGGAATTTCCTTTTAGTAGTCTGGTTTTTTGCGAAGGGGATCTTTGGGTTGATAAGGAGACGTTCCGGCAGGTATGTGAGGTGGAAAGCGATGTGGTAACTTCAAACAGGGAAACTATCTGCGCAGAACATGCGGTTGCATTTTATTTTGATGTAAAAGGAAAAATCCACTATATTTATGACACAAAGCATAGAGCGCTTTCAATTAAGGAGCCTTTTACTGCTATTTTCAACTCCGGGCAGATATGGAAGTTTACCAGGAGAAAGATTCTTACAGATATCTTAGAAAATCTATCACAAGAAGAAATGCAGGGTACAAATCTTATTATTATACAAAAATACTTTACAGCTCTTGCAGGAAATGAATATAAACATTTTCAGTTCAAAAAATGGGTAAACTGCAATACACTGACAGATTTTATTTCCGCAAGCAATGGGTCAGGCGGGTGCGAAGTGTCCCTTTGATGAACGCCGCCAGGGTCAATTACCCACAGCCTTGCTGCGTTTTTTACTAATACTACGAAATGACAGGCAGGAGGATAAATATGAGGATACTTGAAGAGAGAATAAATGAATTGAGAGATAGAGAGGGGCAGATCCGTGTAATGATCCTGGGGCTTGGAAGTGTGGGAAATTATCTGCTAAACTATCTGATGTCGATGCAGGACGAAAGGTTAACTTTTTATGTAGTGGGACGAAACAAAGAGCATATGACAACAGATGTGAATATTGCCCGTATAGCCTCACAAATCAGGGGACAGAACCGGAGTCAGGTTTACATAGAGTCGGATGTTGACTTTAATTCAGTTGACAGAATTGCACAATGTCTTAAAAAGTGTCAGCCTGATATCATCGTAAACAGTAGCCGGGCTTATGCCGGGTTAAAATATGGCAGTATTTCATGGAATAAAATTCGGGCGTACGGAATTTGGGCGCCTTTGGCAGTTAAATACACTAAAAATATTATGGAAGCGTATGAACAGGCAGATGCTCATGCTATTGTAATTAATACTTCCTATTCAGATGCGGTAATTCCCTGGCTGAAATCATCAGGAAGGGCATATCCGGATTTGGGCAGTGGAAATGTAAATCACTTGATTCCGAGAGTCCAGTTTGCAGTTGCAGGCTGGTATGGAATCAATGATTACTGGAACATTGACGTTACCTTTGCCTCCGGTCATTTTCATGATGTGGTTATCAGTAAAGAAGGGCATACAGAAAAGACAGAACAGTTGATAGCAATTAAATATCAGAATAAAATACTGGACCCGGATATGGATAGGATTTTTTCAATGTGTAACATTCCAATGCCTGTGGATGCTAAGAGGAATATGATGAATGCTTCCAGCAACTATCAGCTTATAAACGCAATTTTACAGGCGGTAAGAGACAGGAAGAAGGTTAAGGTTCATAGTCCGGGCGCTTTTGGAGAATTGGGTGGATACCCGGTTATTCTTGATGGAAGAGGGGAAATTGTCCGGGCCTATATTGATGAAAGTGTTTTCCCAATGGAAAAGATGCGGGATAAAAACAGGGAGTCCATGTATTTGGACGGCATCGAAAACATAAAGGGGGGAACTCTTTTTTATACAGATGAACTTTGCCGGAAGGCAAAAACAGCATTTGGCGTTACCCTGATGAAAGAGGTTCCCTTTTCTGAAATTGAATCCGCAGCGCAGTTTTTGACAGAAGAAGTGATAGAGAAAAACATTCAGGGAGATGGTGATATGGAGGATGTAAGTTAAAATGAAAACAGTTTATACATGTTTTTGTACAGATATCATTCATGAAGGGCATCTGAACATTATTCGCCAGGGCAGAAAATATGGAGAAGTTATTGTAGGTGTTCTTACTGACGAGGCTATGATAAGGTTTAACAGATTTCCAGCTGTAAGCTTCAGGGAACGGGTTGCAATGGTTGAGAAAATAGAAGGGGTAAGCAGAGTAGTTGTACAAAAGAAAGTCACCTATGATGAAATTGTGGAACAGCTTCACCCCAATTACATTATTCATGGTGACAACTGGAAAGAGGGGCCTTTGCGTTTCCTTCGGGATAATGCAGAAGGCCTTATGCAAAAGTCAAAGGGAGAGCTGATAGAAGTAGCTTATACAAATAGTGAAAATGCACTGCGTATGGAAAGGATGCAGAGAGAAAAACTGTCTATGCCGGAATGCAGAAGGAAAAGGTTAAGGCAGCTTCTGAAAATGTGTCCGATAGTAAAGACACTGGAAGTACATAGTGGAATTACAGGATTGATAGCGGAAAAGACAATCGTGGAGACAGGGAATAATCTTGAGCAGTTTGATGCTATGTGGATAAGCTCCCTGTGTGATTCAACAGTAAAGGGAAAGCCGGACATGGAGTTGGTTGATATGACTTCCCGGTACAAAACCATTGATGAAGTGATGGAAGTAACCACCAAACCAATTATTTTTGACGGCGATACAGGCGGGCTTACAGAGCATTTTGTCTATACGGTACGCACACTGGAGCGAATGGGGGTTTCTGCCGTCATAATTGAAGATAAAATCGGTTTGAAGAAAAATTCGCTGTTTGGAACGGAAGTGGAGCAGACGCAGGATGACATTGAACATTTTTGCGGAAAAATAAAAGCAGGAAAAAAGGTACAACTGACAGCTGATTTTATGATTATTGCAAGGATAGAAAGTCTGATATTGGAACAGGGAATGGAGGACGCATTGATGCGGGCGTTTGCATATGTGGAGGCGGGGGCAGACGGGATCATGATCCACAGCAGAAAAAAGGACCCGGCGGAGATTTTCGGATTTTGCGACGAATTTCGGAAAAAAGATAAGAATACACCAATTGTTGTTGTTCCTACCTCTTTTCACCAGGTATTTGAAAGGGATTTGGCTGCCCATGGTGTAAATGTGGTGATTTATGCAAACCAGCTTACCAGAAGCGCTATTCCTGCTATGGAAAACACAGCAAAGGATCTGCTTAAGTATCATCGGGCGCTGGAAGCGGAGCCGCGGCTTATGCCTATTAAGCAGATAATCACGCTGATAGATGAACTGTAAATATCTGCATACAGGCGAAATGGAGACTAAAATGGAAATAGAAGAATTGATACGGATAGTGAATTTGGATTTTTATACAGGGGTTCCGGATTCTCTGCTACGGCCCTTATGTGATTATCTGATAAAAAAGTATGGCGCCAATCCGGCGCATCATGTAATTGCTGCAAATGAAGGAAACTGTACAGCGATTGGGGCGGGGTATTACCTTGCATCCGGAAGAGTGCCTGTTGTATATATGCAAAATTCAGGAGAAGGAAATATGATAAATCCTGCAGCTTCGCTGCTGCACCCAGAGGTATATGCAGTTCCTATGCTATTCATTGTTGGGTGGCGGGGAGAACCAGGCGTTTATGATGAACCCCAGCATATTTATCAGGGAAAGATTACAGGTAAGCTTTTGGATGACCTGGGAATAGAGACATTTATTATCCGCAGGGATTCTGGCAGACAGGAAGTGGAAGAAGCTATGAAAAAATTCCGTCATGTTTTTGACATGGGCGGACAGGCGGCATTTATAATATGTAAGGATGCTCTTATATATAAGGAAGAAGTGCATTACAAAAATGGTTACCAGATGGTCCGTGAGGATATTATCCGGCATATTGTGTCGGTATCGGGAAAGGACCCTATTGTTTCCACAACCGGAAAGGCAAGTCGTGAGCTGTATGAAATCAGGGAGCAAATGGGAACCGGTCATGACAAAGATTTTCTGACGGTAGGTTCTATGGGACACAGTTCTTCTATTGCTCTTGGTATTGCCCTCCAAAAGCAGGCAGCGCGAATCTGGTGTATTGACGGGGATGGAGCGGTTTTGATGCACATGGGTTCCATGGCTGTTATTGGCAGCGCCGCGCCGGATAATCTGATACATATTGTGATTAACAATGAATCTCATGAAACTGTAGGAGGAATGCCTACAGCGGCCAAAACAACAGACCTGGTTCTGGCTGCAAGGGCGTGTGGCTATTTGTATGCTGCAAGAGCAGATACATTTGAACAGCTGGACCGGGAGCTTAACAGGATGAAGATGCAAAAAGGTCCATGTTTTCTTGAAGTTAAATGTGCAATGGGAGCCAGGAGGAACCTGGGACGTCCAACAATTGGCACACAAGAAAACAAAAAGAGATTTATGGATTATTTAAAATCAGAGGAAATTTAGGAAAAGGACAGGGAATATGGAAAAGGATAAGCAGCTGGAAGCGCTTGAAGAGGACTGGGTTTGCGATATAATAAAAAACACCTGCAGATATTATAATGGACGCAGGATTGTTTTATGGGGGAAATATGGAATTTCAGACAGAATTGCAAATGTTTTAGAAAATTTGTATCAAATTGCTGTATATGGATATATAGACAGCAATAAATCCCAGTCAGGCGATGGGGTATATTCTGTATTAGATTTTTTTGATAATGGGGATAAAAATGAGTATTATATTGTCATTCCACTTGCATTTTATCCGGAGATATCAGAAACTCTTTCTAAAAATGGCTTTGAGAAAGATAAAGATTATTATTACTTTATAGAGTGCATTTTGGAGCAGAGAAAAGACTACTATGAAGATTCGCATGGCAATAAAGTGATAGGGGATTTAAAGGGGCTGCAAATTGTCTTTCCGGGGTTTCATGCAACAGTAATCGTACATGAGAACTTTCAGCGATTGGGGGGCAGCAGCAAGATATATGTACGCAGCAATGGGGTTCTTGAAATTGGAGCAAATACCAGAATGTCGTTCCAGACAGGGATAGAAATTGGCCGGAATGCAAAGGTAAGCATTGGAGAAGGCTGCCTTTTAAGAAGTATAAAATACATGTATATAAAGCCCTGGGCATGTTTTGAAATTGGGGATAAGACTACAACATGGTTTGGCTGCTGCATTGATATATGTGAATGGTCAAAAGTGAGTATAGGGGAAGATTGTATGCTTTCCCATGATATTAAAATATACTCAAATGACTGTCATACCATATTTGATTTGACAACAGGAAAGAATATTAATTCTACAGAAGAGATATGCAGGCAGAGAAATATTTATATTGGAAAGCATGTCTGGATTGGACTTGGAGCTGTTATTTTATATGGAAGCAGAATAGAAGATGGAAGCATTGTGGGGGCGGAAAGTCTTGTAAAAGGGCCTGTGCCTGGAAATTGCATTGTATGTGGCAGCCCTGCAAGGATAACCCGCCGTAATGTTGCCTGGAGCAGGAAAAACTGTGCGGACGACCTGCAGATGGAAACCTGTATGTAAGATTGTTTACGGCAATACTTTCATTCAGATAACAACATAGAGGGAGTGTCTGATTACCGTCTGGTATTTCATTTTTTGAAAAAGAAATACCAGACGATATTTTTTTGTAAAATTCCCATGTTTAAGGGTTACAGATAAGGAACAGATATGGTACAATAAGGATTAATAAATATTAAGTAACTCTAAAGAACAAAGGAGTATTTATGCTGGAGAAATTTTATCCCGACATATATATCAGTTCTGTATATAAAATAGATTTTCAAAAGTATTACGACTCTGGCTACAGGGGCGTTATTTTTGATATAGATAATACACTGGTTCCTCATGGGGCGCCTGCGGATGCTGACAGCATTGCCCTTGTGCAAAGACTGAAAGAAATGGGGTTTGGAGTTCTTTTCTTATCCAATAATAAAGAACCAAGGGTGAAGATGTTTAATGATGCAGTCCATGCCAAATATATTTTTAAGGCGGGTAAGCCTTCAAAAAAAGGATATTTAAAGGCAATGGAGCTTTTAGGCACTGACAGGAATAATACACTTTTTGTAGGTGACCAGCTTTTTACAGATGTATGGGGAGCTAGAAATACAGGGATTTTTTCCATACTAGTACAGCCTGTCAATAAAAAGGAAGAAATCCAGATTGTACTGAAACGTTATCTTGAAAAGATTGTGCTTGCGTTTTATAAGAGGAAGCGCTGCAGGGAAGACAGCGGCCGATAATGGAGGGATGGATATGATTGACGGATACACAAGAACCTGCGGGCTGATTGGAAACCCGGTGGAGCATACTTTGTCGCCGGTAATTCATAATACGCTGGCGGCGTTGTTTTCCCATAATCTGGTCTATGTGCCTTGCCATGTGGAAGAGGACAATGTTTTTTCAGCGCTAAAGGGGGCTTATGCCCTGAATCTTTTGGGATTAAATGTTACAGTGCCATACAAAAGCCGGGTCATGGAAGGGCTGGTCTTAGTAGATGGACTGGCAGAAAAAATAGGCGCGGTAAATACGCTGGTCCGTACAGAGGGAGGATTTAAAGGGTACAATACAGATATGCCCGGCCTGTACCGCGCTATGCGTGGTGAAGGTATAGAAATAGAGGGGCAGGAGGTCGTAATTCTGGGAGCGGGAGGCGCTGCAAGAGCGGCAGCTTTTATGTGCGCGTTACAGAATGCTTCGGCAGTGTATCTTTTAAACAGGTCCTATGATAAAGCTCTGGCGGTTGCGGAGGAAGTAAAAGAAAAAACGGGGAAAGAGCATATATATCCAATGTCTCTGTCTGATTATAGAAAGCTGCCGGAGAGAAAGTTTCTGGCAATTCAGGCTACCAGTGTAGGACTGTATCCTGACACTGAACGGGCGGTGATTGAGGAAGAAGCATTTTACCGGAAGATACATACAGGTTATGATTTAATCTACAAGCCTTCAGAAACCTGTTTTATGAAAATGGTGAGAAAGCAGGGGGGGAAGGCATATCATGGGTTGAAGATGCTGTTGTATCAGGGGATTATTGCGTATGAGCTTTGGAATAATATTTCTGTTCCAGATAAGATAGCAGTACAGGTGTATGAAATATTAAAGGAAAAAATGGGGGTAATGGATGAAAGATAATGTTATTTTAACGGGCTTTATGGGAAGCGGCAAATCCAGCGTGGGAGTCAGGCTCTCTTATTTGTTGAAAAAAACAATGATAGATACGGACAAATGGATAGAGGAAAGGCAGGAAATGGAAATTTCAGATATTTTTTCTGCCTATGGAGAGAAGGCATTCCGGGATATGGAGACAGAATGCTTAAAAGAGCTTATAGAGATTGCCAGTGGTCAGATTATTTCCACAGGCGGAGGGCTTCCCGTAAAAAAGGAAAACCAGAAACTGTTGAAAGAATTGGGCATGGTGATTTATCTGAAGGTAACGCCGGAAGTGGTTTTTGAGCGGCTTAGGGCAGATAATACAAGGCCGCTTTTGCAGGTAGATGACCCTATGGAGCGGATTAAGACGCTTTTGGCACAGCGCTCGCCGATATATGAATCCTGTGCGGATGTGATTATAGATGTTTCAGAACAGCCTTTTGAAAAAATTCTAGGACAGATAAAAGAAGCATATGAAAAGTTCTGCCAGCGTGCCTGAAGGAGAATAAATGACAGGTCTGTGGCAGGAAAGGAAAATGGAATGAAGATATTAGTGATTAACGGACCAAATATTAATTTTCTTGGAATCCGGGAGAAAAGTGTATATGGAAACCAGGATTATGATTATCTGCTTGGCATGATTGGCGATAAGGGCAGGACATGCGGAAGTTCCATAGAGGTTTTCCAGAGCAACCATGAGGGGGCGATTATTGACAGAATCCAGGATGCTTATTTTGACGGGACAGAAGGAATTGTAATTAATCCGGGAGCTTATACCCATTACAGCTATGCCATAAGGGATGCGCTTGCAAGCATTACGGTTCCTAAGGTGGAAATACATATTTCTGATATTACCCAAAGAGAGGAATTCAGAAAAATTTCCGTAACGGCGCCTGTCTGTGACAGGCAGATATACGGGCATGGACTGGAAGGATATCTGGAAGCAATAGATGCCGTGCTGGAAATGAAAAGTAAAGAGTAGATAAAATTTTTATGAAAAAATGATATTCCTTCAAGAAAGTGGTTGAAAAATATCATTTTTTATATTAAACTGGTAAAGAATTATAACGTGAAAATTTTAGGAGGAATATTTTATGATTTCTGCAGGTGATTTCAGAAATGGTATTACGATTGAGCTGGATAATAACGTTTTCCAGATTATTGAGTTCCAGCATGTGAAACCCGGCAAGGGAGCAGCATTCGTCAGAACCAAGCTGAAGAACATAAAGAATGGCGGCGTAGTGGAAAAAACTTTCAGGCCTACTGAAAAGTGTCCGCAGGCACGAATTGATAGAAAAGATATGCAGTACTTATATTCAGATGGGGAACTGTATAACTTTATGGATGTTGAAACATATGATCAAATTGCATTAAATGCTGATACTGTCGGCGATGCGCTCAAATTTGTCAAGGAAAACGAAATGGTTAAGGTCTGCTCCCATAATGGCAGCGTATTTTCGGTTGAACCTCCTTTGTTTGTGGAACTGGAGATTACAGACACTGAACCAGGGTTTAAAGGAGATACGGCAACCGGTGCAAGTAAACCTGCCATTGTTGAGACAGGAGCAACGGTAAATGTCCCCTTGTTTGTTGAGATGCACGATGTGATTAAGATTGATACAAGAACAGGAGAATATTTGTCCAGAGTATAATCCTGTATAATATCCAGTCAAAAGCCTGAAAGACAATGAGAAAGTTCATTGTCTTTTTTTGTGTGCAAGGATATTTGAAGGGAGCGCTTTGCGCACTTTGCAGGAGAAGCAGCCATTCTTTATCTACATTTAACAATCATATTATTTTAATCAAAAGAAAGAGGTAACACATCTATGAATTTCACATCTTTTACAAAAGCAATTCTTGAAAACCTCCAGCTAAAGCTTGGAGAAAATTACACGGTTTTTTCTCATAGTGTTAAGAAAAATAACGGAGTGATGCGCACAGGCATTGTTGCAAAGCGTACAGGGCAGATAGTATCCCCTACGATTTATATTGACGGATTTTATAAAGATAATTTAACGGAAAAGGAAGTAAAGAAAATTTCGAATGTATTGTATGATGAATTTCAGGCGGCGGAGTTCGAAGATAAGCTGGATTTATCAGGATTTACTGATTTTTTCAGGGCAAAGGAGAACTTGGCGTTTAAGTTGATTTCTGCTGAAAAAAATAAGGAATTACTGGAGCATATCCCACATAAATTGTTCCATAATCTTGCAGTGGTATTCTACTATACCGTCTGGGAAGCTCCCTTTTTTGGCAAAGCGACAATACTGGTCCGTAACCAGCATATGAAAATGTGGGGAATAGATATGGCGGAATTGGACCATACGGCATTTAGTAATACGCCAAAGCTGTTTCCCGGAATAATTGAGAGTATGGAAGATGTTATGCGTGAGATTTTTGAAGAAAGTCTTAAAAAAGATATTTCCCAAATTAAAATTGAAAAGGGGGAAAGAACGGATTTATTTAATGAAAAATGGGTGAAAGATATCGCCGGGCAGATGATGAGTGATTTTAATGAGAAAAGGGTTCCCATGTTTGTATTGACAAACAGGCAGAAGCTATATGGAGCGGCCTGCCTTCTATATCCAGAGATATTGAAAGTGTTTGCAGAGAAGGTAGGGCAGGATTTTTATGTGCTTCCCAGTTCCGTACATGAAATTATTCTGGTGCCTGCCGGAGTGGACGCAAGTAAAGAAGCGCTTTATGGGATAGTCACAGATATTAACAGGACGTATGTGGCGGAGGATGAGGCGCTGGCAGATTCTGTTTATTATTACAACAGAAGCAGAAATGAAATATTGTGGCTTCTATAATTTTTTATTTCATATAGGAAAGTCAATTTTATATTATACGGCAAATCAATTTGCTATTTACAATAATTTTTCAGAAGGAGCTATTTGCATTTTTTTGTAAAAGCAGGCGGCAAGGTTAGGAGAGAAAAGCAAAAGAGCCTGACCTTGCTGCCCATCCAAAAATAAAATAAGAGTTCACAATTTTTTTATAAATGTCGACTAGACAATTCGGCGGTCATGTGTTATTATAACAGAGTGATGTAACAAATTTGTAATATTTCAAGATTTATGCACCCGTAGTCTAACGGATAGAACGAAGGCCTCCGACGCCTTTAATGCAGGTTCGATTCCTGTCGGGTGCATTTACATCACTGTAAATGCGCCTGCGCATATTTTTTTGTGCTTTTTTTTGGCGTACTGTTAATACAAAGCTATAAATTAAGAAAGGAAAGTTATGAATCGTTCAGATCAGAACAGTGGAATGAAGGAAAAGTTTGTGACAGTCAGGGACTGGGTCATGGACCATAACAAGATAGTAATGCCTCTTGTTCTAATTGTCTGTGTGCTTATCACAATTGTGGTGGCAGTTAATGCTAACCAGAAGGAAGCGCTTGAAAAGGAGGCAGAGCAGGCTGCCATGGCGGTGTCTGTGAGAGATTCGGCGCCATCACCAGGAGCAGAGGCGCCTGAATATCAGTTGGAAGAAAATGCCTATCCTGAACTGAATAATCTTATCCGCTCTTATTATGATGCCCAGGCAGAGGGAGATATTGAAAAAATCTCTTCATTAAATACTTACCTGAATGAAATTGAAACGATACGTGTGCAGGAGCTAAGTAAATATATCGACTCTTATCCTGTTCTGAATATATACACAAAGCCGGGTATGACAGAAAATACTTATGTGGCATATGTTTATTCAGAAGTAAAGTTTTCAGATGTGGATAAGCCTCTTCCGGGAATGCAGACCTATTATATCGGGCAGGATGAAAATGGAGAATACTTTATCAATGATGGAACCTATGATGATACCATCTGGAATTATATTAAAGAAGTTACTCTCCAGGATGATGTGGTGGATTTAAATAACAAGGTAGTTGTGGAATATAATGAACTGCTGGCAGAAGACGAGGAACTGAACGAGTTTATCGCCTATCTGAAGGAAAAAATTAATGAGGATGTAGGGGAAATTCTTGCACAGGCAGAGCAGCCTGAGGCAGTGGATGTGCCGGAGGAAGGGACTGATTCTGCAGCAGAAGAAGGGGAAGCTGGAGAAGCGCTTGCGGCAGTGGTAATGACAGTACGGGCAACAGATGTGGTAAATATAAGGAGTTCGGACAGCGAAGAAGCTGACAGACTGGACAAAGCACAGATTGGGCAGGAGTTTACTCTTCTTGAGGAAAGAGGGAATGGCTGGAGCAAGGTTAAATACAATGACAGGGAAGCTTTTATTAAGAGTGATTACCTTGAGCCTGTTCCTGTACAGGAGGAACAGCAGGAAGAACAAAATGAAGTCCAGACAGTCTCTGAGGAAACAGATACTTCATCAGATGAGACCAGCATGGGAACTGTCACAGTAATTGAGAGCGTGAGAGTCCGTAAAAGCGCCAGCACAGAAGCGGAGGTACTTGGAACTGCTTACGAGGGAGATGAACTGGAACTTCTTATGAAGCTTGCTGATGGATGGAGCAGAGTTAAGTATAATGGTCAGACCGGTTATGTAAAGTCTGAATATGTGGAATAATCGTTACAAGAACCCCGAAGCCATTTGCTCCGGGGTTTTATGATAAATAAAGATAGCCCGGAGCGGAACAAAAACAGGAGAAAAGAACAATGCTTGGAAAATATAATATTGGAATAATAGGTACAGGGAATATTGCAGGTGTCATGGCTGATACCATTAACAAAATGAAAAATGTAAAGCTTTATGCGGCTGCCTCCAGAGAAAAGGTAAAAGCCGACGTGTTTGCCGGAAAGTATGGATGCAAAAAGGCATATGGCTCTTACGAGGAACTTGCGGCAGACAAAAAGGTGGATTTGATTTATATTGCAACACCCCATTCGGAGCATTATGCCAATGCGAAGATGTGCCTGAATTATGGAAAACCAGTATTGTGTGAAAAATCCTTTACTGCAAATGCAGTCCAGGCGGAAGAATTAATTCATCTGGCCAGGGAAAAAGGGGTATTTATCACAGAAGCGATATGGACACGTTATATGCCCATGCTTAACACGATAAAGGAAGTAGTGGCAAGTGGTGTAATTGGCGAGCCGAAAACATTAACTGCCAATCTGGGATATGTGATAGACCATGTGGAGCGCCTTAAGAATCCTGCCTTAGCAGGAGGCGCTTTGCTGGATGTGGGTGTATATCCACTTAATTTTGCGCTGATGGTTTTTGGAAATGATATTGAAAAAATATATTCTAACTGCACATATATGGAATCTGGTGTGGATGGACAAAACAGTATTACCCTGCAATACACAGATGGCAGAGTGGCTCATTTAAACAGTTCTGCGGTTTCTTTAAGTGACAGAAAGGGAATTATTTACGGAACGAAGGGTTTTGTTATTGTTGAAAACATTAATAATTTTCAGAGTATAACTGTTTTTGATAATGCTTATAAGAAAATTGGTATGTATAAATGTCCAAAACAGATTTCCGGGTACGAATATGAGGTTGAGGCAAGTATCGGGACAATACGGGGAGGGGGAATTGAATGTGCCCAAATGCCCCACAGTGAAACTCTGCGCGTGATGAAAATTATGGACAGCCTGCGAAAGGAATGGGGGATTGTGTATCCATTTGAAAGGGAAGAATCTGCACAACTTTGAAACCAAAGGTATGAAAAACGGCCATCCGGGAATACTTTAGGTAGATATAAGTTCGCCTGAAAGGATGGTAAAATATGAGAAGCGATGATGTTAAGGTTTTGCAGGAAGTACAAAAAAATGCGAAAATGGCAATGAAAGCGATTGATACCATAAGCGAAAAAGTTTATGATGACGGTCTGTCTATACAGGTTGCAAGAGAATCCATGAAGTATGCGGATATTTATAATAAGGCTACAGACAGACTTCTTGATGGAAAAGCGCCTTCCTATAAGGAAACAGGATTTCAGGATTTGATGCTAAAGGGCGGGGTGAAAGCAAACACAATGTTAAATACCAGCACCAGCCATATTGCAGAATTGATGATCCAGGGCTCCAACCGGGGGCTGACCAGTATGTGGAAGGCGATTAATCATCATGATAACGCAGGGGATGTCTCAATGGAAGTGGCAAAAGAACTGATGGATTTTGAAGAAAAGAATATAGAGAGATTAAAAAAATATTTATAAGTGTTCCATATAGGATGGTTTTTCTTTGCATTTTTAAAACTTTTATAATTTAATTGCTTAAAGTGTATTGTGATTTTTAATGGTACGTTATATAATACGATATGGACAAAGAAGTCAGATACACAGAACAGTCTGTCCGTGTATTTTCGTATGGTGTCTTGGATAAGGAGGGGATTTGTGCCTCTTGATTGTATACAAGAATACTATACCACAATTATACTAATATATCTTAAAGGAGGACACATTATATGTCATATGTTGATGAAGTATTTCAGATGGTAGTTGAAAAGAATCCTGCCCAGCCGGAATTCCATCAGGCTGTGAAAGAAGTTTTAGAATCTCTGCGGGTGGTAATTGAAGCAAACGAAGAAGCTTACAGAAAAGATGCTCTGTTGGAGAGACTGGTAACGCCGGAAAGACAGCTTTTATTCAGAGTTCCCTGGGTGGATGATGGAGGACAGGTACAGGTAAATAACGCGTTCCGCGTACAATTTAACAGCGCAATTGGACCTTATAAGGGAGGGCTGAGGCTTCACCCCAGCGTAAACTTGGGTATTATTAAATTTCTTGGATTTGAGCAGATTTTTAAAAATTCCCTCACAGGACTTCCCATTGGCGGCGGCAAAGGTGGTTCAGATTTTGACCCCAAAGGAAAATCAGACAGGGAAGTGATGGCATTTTGCCAGAGCTTTATGACAGAACTGAACAAATACATAGGAGCAGATACGGACGTTCCTGCTGGTGATATTGGCACAGGCGCAAGGGAAATCGGCTATATGTATGGACAGTATAAGAGAATCAGGGGCGTATATGAAGGCGTTCTTACTGGAAAGGGATTATCTTACGGCGGTTCTTTGGCAAGAACGGAAGCTACAGGCTATGGGCTTTTGTATCTTACAGAAGAAATGTTAAAGTGCAACGGGCATGACATTAAAGGAAAGACAGTTGCAATCTCCGGTTCTGGTAATGTGGCTATTTATGCAACGCAAAAGGCGCAGCAGCTTGGTGCAAAGGTGGTAACTGTTTCAGACTCTACCGGATGGATTTATGACCCGGAAGGAATTGATGTTGCACTTTTAAAAGAGGTAAAGGAAGTAAAACGTGCAAGACTGACAGAATATGCAGCTGCAAGGCCAGGCGCAGAATATCATGAAGGCAGGGGCGTGTGGAGTGTTAAATGTGATGTTGCTCTTCCATGCGCAACCCAGAATGAACTTTTAATTGACGATGCAAAAGCATTGGTAGCTAATGGATGTATCGCTGTGGCTGAAGGGGCAAATATGCCTACTACTATTGAAGCTACAGAATATCTGCAGGCAAACGGGGTATTGTTTGCGCCTGGCAAAGCGGCAAACGCAGGTGGTGTTGCCACATCTGCGCTGGAAATGAGCCAGAACTCTGAGAGACTAAGCTGGACTTTTGAGGAAGTGGACAATAAACTGCAGGGAATTATGGTTAACATTTTCCATAACATGGATGAAGCTGCAAAGAAATATGGTATGGAAGGAAATTATGTGGCTGGCGCCAACATTGCCGGATTTTTAAAGGTTGCGGACGCTATGACCGCACAGGGAATTGTATAAAACAAACACATTACCTGCGCCTTCCCAATAGAGTAAACAGATTGGAGAAATAATAAAATCGCATTTTTATTTTTAAGGATACAGTAGTTTTCCTTCGGACAGGACTTCTCTTGCAACATAGAGGGTTCTGTCTTTTTTTACGGAAAGGTTCCATTTTACAAGGGTGATTTTTCCCCTTTCTATTTCCAGACAGGTGATACAGCGGGGGTGGACACAGCTTCCGGTGTTCATATAAAAAAGAGAATCCGGGTCAAGGTGTGGCCTGTGGGTATGTCCGGCAATCATCGGTTTTTGCTGCATAATGGCATAATTGCTTAGACGCTGTTCCACTCTGTCTTTTACTGCATAATTTCTGGCAGCGCTGGTAGGGTCAAGAACGCCGAAATGCTCCAGAGGCTTCCAGAGGTAGCGGACAAGGAAACGGGTCAGTTTCCAAAAGGTGGAATTCATTATATCTGCCTGATGGCCATGGGTAAGATACAGGCGGTAATTCATATTGGAGTTTTCCAGGATAATGCCTTCATGAAAAGTTAAATCTGGAAACAGCGGCTGATGGCACTGGGTATCTGTACAGAAGTAGTTGGAGCAGAATGTTTTGCTGTAGCGCTTTTTTTTCTTTACCATATCATGATTTCCATAAACCATATAGAGTCTGTTTTGTCTGTGAAAGAGGGAGAGGAGCCAGAATACGTTATTATGGATTTCAATAATCTGGCTCATTCTCCGATTTTCCCACAGTTCATCCCCGTCTCCCAGCTCAATATAGGTAAAGCCTCGTGCATAATAGTGATTAAGCGCTGTAAAATACAGGTTATGGTTTTTTAAAAAGTTATCATTAGAGTTGCCGCTGCCTCTGTGACAGTCGCTGATGATGGCATAGCGGCTGCCCATAGTAAGGGGCAGCACAGGCGCATTTTCAAAAGCATGGGAAAGACGGGAAAAATAGCTCATGGTTTCCTCCTGTTTATTATAATTTTGTGGCGGGTCAGACTACGCAGCAGGCGGAAGAAGCGCCAATTCTGCTTTTGCGGTGACTGCCTGGTTAATGATTACCGGCAATGGCGTTTATTTTTGCATTTGGATTTATGCCTGCCAAGCTTGCGAACCCGCAGCATTTTACGGAATGCAAAGGGCAGGAGGTAGTACAGGTAAAGAAGTTTATCTACGGTAAGTGAAAAACATTTGGTGATACACAAATAAATGCGGCAGAAAATATGGTTAGTAAACTGCGCCCATTTGCGTCTGATACGTTGCCAAAAGTTGTATTTTCTGTCT
>CAMUHA010000028.1 GCA_947088515.1 uncultured bacterium | reverse complement strand
TATGAAGTAAAACGTTGAAATTTAGAGAAATGTTATTTGAAAAGGAGTTTGTTATGGCGAGTACGATTCAAGTAAGGGTAGATGATGATTTGGAACGGAGGACGGATATGCTGTTTAAAGATTTGGGTACTGATACAACATCAGCAATCAGAATGTTTTTAACACAGGCAGTTGCAAATAATGGCTTCCCTTTTGAAATAAGGAAGAATAGCAAAGCAGAACACCACCCGTACGAAATGATGACGGAAGAGGAAATTTTGGCAAAGTTGAAGCGTTCCAGAGAACATTGTGAGGAAGGCAGATATCGTGAAGCAGACTAGGCGTTTTCGGATTTGAGGGGGAAGTATACAATGTTTTTCATGAGCTGCAAGATTATGAGAATAAGATGATTTAGTGTTTTAGATTTGTAAATATACGGTTGAAAATTTATTTTATTTCAGAAATTGAGTCTATTTCAAAAGGGCTTTCAAACTAACGTTTTATATATGCTTTTGATTAATCTTTAAAGCATCATTTATGAATCTAATAACATATAAAAACACACCGATAAAAATGTATAAATCTGAACTGTATTTAGCGCGGGGAGTATGAAGGAGTTATATTATGAATAAGGCTATTGATGAAGAAAAACTATTGGAAATTGAGCCAAGAACAAAAGAGAAGCCTGTTTTCAGAAGCATTTCGAAAATTATTCTGACTAATGAACTGTACACGGGCAAGACCACAAATGGAAAAGAAGAAGTGGCAGACTTTTTGACCGGGCAGAGCAACAAACATCTTTTTTTGACCTTAATTCGCTGTAAGGAATGTGGCTGGTCGTTTCGCAAAACGGTGCGCACTTATAAGAACACATATATCCGTTGGGTATGTTCCGGGCATAATGGGAAAGGGGCGGATAGCTGTCCTAATGCGGTTTCCGTTAATGAAGACGAACTGATCAATGTACTGCAGGTATATTTCAATCAGATGTTTTGCCAGAAGAAAAAAGCCATATGCTATGTGGTAGATGAATTTCAGCAGGTTTATAAGGTGAAAGATGAAAATATTGAATATGAAAAGGAATTAAAGAGCCAGTTAAACAAGCTGACGGACGCCTGGCGCACGAGTAGGGGAAGATGGCTCTCCCCCTACTCGATGATTATCCTTATGGGAATACCGGAAAATAGCCAGTTCAAATCCGGCTTTGTTAAATTCCTTTTTTGTGGTCAAGGTGAAACTTTGATACCTGGGTTTTTAGCATAGCTGCCTGCTCGGACATTTTTTCACTGACTGCTGCAGAGTCCCTGACAACATCGCTGTTGCTTTGCACTACATTTGAAATACATTGAAGTTCCTGGACAATCTGGTTTATTGCGCTGGTCTGCCCATCTGTTGCTTCAAAAATAGATGTGACAGCGTCAGATACGTTTTGGGCGCATTCGGCTACTTCCTGCAAAGCCTGATTGGTTATATTTGAAATATGGTTTCCTGTTTCAACGGCAGTTATCGTTTCCTGAATTAACAATGTGGTGTTTTGGGCAGCCTCTGCTGACTGGCCGGCAAGCGTTCTGACTTCCTCTGCCACTACTGCAAATCCTTTGCCGGCTTCACCTGCACGCGCAGCTTCTATAGCAGCATTTAAGGATAAAATATTTGTCTGTGAAGCAATATCTTCAATTGTTTTTATTATGTGAGTAATTTCTTTGGATTTTTCATTAATCGTCTGCATGGCGCTTACCAGGTCAAGCATATCTGTACTGCATGTTTCCAGCTTTTGATGTGTCAGAACATTTTCTTCTCTGGCTATGCCTGCAAATTTTGCAGTGGCATCTGACTGCAGTTTAATATTGTTGATGGCATCATCAAGGGCTTTTACGGATAATGCCTGTTCCGATGCTCCCTGTGATAAAGAGTCGGCTCTGCTTAGCACCTGCCGGGCCTCCTCATTTACATGGGCGGAAACAAAAGAGATTTCCTTTATTACTTTGGTGAGTTTGGAGTGTATAGTCTGCAGGCTGCCTATCAGCATTTTCAGACCGCCAATATAATATACCTCATTTTTTTTGACATCAACCGTCAGATTACCGTCAGCAATTTCACTTAAAATTCTTTCTATATCTTCTATTGCAGCTTTCAGGTGGCTGCAGACATTGTGGGTGGCTTTGGCGATCATGCCAATTTCATCATTTCTCTTATAAAATGGTTCCAGTCCTTTATCGGCAGAAAGATTAAATTCACTTAAGTTTGAAATTGCATTCTCCACTATCATCAGTTCTTTTCCGGTTTTGCTTAAAATAGCCAGTGTTGCCAGAATAATGAATGCGGCCACCACTGCACAGGCAATTCCCATCAAAATACGTACAAGGGATACAGAACTATATACTTCAGAATAACTATCCTGAATCATAAATATCCAGCCGCGGTTTTCCAGATATTTATAAACCACAAGCTGCTGCATACCGTTGTCATCCTGGTAAGTATATGTGGATGCTCCGGTATCTCCCTCTTGATGGACATGGTTTATAATTTCCAGATGCCCTTTGTCTTTTACTTCTGTGTTCAGCAGAGAGTCATCTTCATGATAAAGATACACGCCAGTTTCGGCATTGATAAATACATATGCGCTGTCTGGAAGGCTCTTTAATTCTAGGTCTAAGAGAGCGTCCATTAATCTGTCGGCATAGACTCCGGCGCCTACATACCCTATACATGTCTGGCCGTCAAAGACTGGGCAGTACATAGAAATAACCATGTTTCCTGTTCCGGGCGATTCCATGATTCCAAGATTTGTAAGCTCCTGTTGTGCTAAAATGGTATTGCGGAATGTTTTCAGAGAATCTCCCTTTCGTGTTGTTATTCCGATTGCGTCCGGGGCAGTATGTGTAAGAACGTATGTATCAGGGTCGGCAATATACAATCCTTCAAAGATTCCTTTCACATTAGAGAAATCTATAGTATACTGTTGGGCTTTTTGGATTAATTCAGGATTTTTCGGATTGGCAAGGAGATCACGCACCTCACCGCTAAGAGCAAATGCAGTCAGAAATTCTTCTGCAGATGACACATAATCATCAATAATTACGGCCCTGGATTCCACTGCGTTAGCCATTTGGGTGGTGATATTATCCTTGACCATGGATTCTGTGTTAAAAGCAATAACTGTCCAGAGCAGCAGCATACCGGCTAAGGTAATCACTGTAGTAAGTATGCTGATTCTTGAGGCAAGTTTACGGTTCCTTAAAAATTCCTTCATAAAATAGGCCTCCTTATTATTTTTAGGTATTATTCCGGCAGACTTTGAATGCTTTTCCCAAGCTTTATTTGCGCTTTTGTACTGTTTTCCAGCGTTTTTCCAAAAGACAGATTTTTTACTTCTTTTGCCTTGCAAAATGGCTATTTATTCATATTTTGACCCTGCATACTGCAAGTGGCGCTTACAGTATAACATTCATAGAAAACCAGAATTGTAATACCTTTACATTGTTTTGTCTGGGTTCATTTAATATAAGAATAGATAAACCCTGCAAATTTTAGCATATATATAAGGCGTTTTCAATACTTTGAAATCAAAAGGCGCAGAAAAAGTCTGTACTTTTTTGTTTTTTATGAACATGTTCAAATAAGCTTGACAAAATATTATACTTTGCATATAATATGGGTGAACATGTTCATAAAATAGAAAGGAGGGGACAGGTGAGAAAAAAGGATGATACGATGAGGGGGACGCTGCTTGATGCAGCCCGTGAAATTGCGGACATGGAGGGAATAAATGCAGTCAATATCCGCTCAATTGCCCAAAGAGCTGGCGCTGCCACCGGAACGGTATATAACTATTTTTCAAACAAGGATGAGATTTTGCTTGCGTTGACAGAAGAGTACTGGGAGCAGACATTGGAGGAAATGGGAGAGGCAGTTACCCAAAGTTCCTTTTGCGGGCGGCTGCAGGAAATATATACATATCTAAGAGTACGGATAGACCAGTCGGCAGGTAAGCTCATGAACAGCCTTGGCAATGTGGAAACAGCGGGAACGGTACGTATGGCATCCATGCAGTCGGCGCTTGAAACGGTACTTATCCAATGCCTGGAGCAGGACGGGCAGGTACGTGAAGAGATTTGGGACGAAACCTTTACCAGAGAGCAGTTTGCGCATTTTATCATGATAAATATGATGATGTTGTTAAAAATGAAGGCTCCCGTCCCCGATTATCTTATTTCAATTATTAAACGCATAATTTACTAAAAACCAGCGACCGCCCACCATGCGCCCAGAGGAAAGACTGTATGCGAAGCAGACAGGATTTGCTCTGGGGGAAGAGGTGCATGGAGGGAGGGAGCGGAACTTAAAATAGGAGAATTTTTTTATGGCACAGGCACTTGCAGAAACAATTTTTGATGTATTTTATCTTGGCTTTACTTTTATTGCAGGGCTTACAATGTTAGTAAAGGGGAACAATTCCCTGGTGAAAAAAGCAGGCTGTATGACAGTTTTGCTTGGCGCAGGGGACTCCTTTCACCTCATTCCCCGTTTTTATGCTTTATGGACAACGGGACTGGAGGCAAATGCGGCAGCCCTGGGAATCGGGAAATTTATTACTTCTATTACTATGACCATTTTTTATTTAATTTTATACTATATCTGGCGGGAGCATTTTAAAATAGAAGGTCAAAAAAATCTTACATGGACAATGTGGATATTATCCGTAATACGTATTGCGCTTTGCCTTCTTCCGCAGAACCAATGGCTGATGTACCGCCAGCCCCTATTATACGGCGTACTGCGGAACATTCCCTTTGCCGTTATGGGTATTATTATCATTGTAATATTTGCGCAACAGGTGAAAAAAACGAAAGACCAGATATTCCGGTTTATGCCGCTGGCGGTAGCCTTGTCTTTTGGATTTTATATGCCAGTTGTTCTCTTTAGCGGCGTTATGCCCCTTATAGGAATGCTTATGATTCCCAAAACACTTGCCTATGTGTGGGTGGCGCTGATGGGGTGGAAGCTTTACAGGCAAACGATTGCAAACGGCAGATGAATTTGCGCTCTGCCATAAGAAGAAAGAAACTACGCACAAAGTCTCCGGGCTTTGGAAAGGAGCATGGATATAAAAATGACAAAACGTTATGTGAACTTGGCCTTGGTCTATGGGGTTATTGCCATGATATTTGGTGTATTTTACAGGGAGTATACAAGATTTTATCAATTTACAGGACAGACAAATCTTTCTGTCATTCATACACATTATTTTTTGCTGGGGATGTTTTTCTTCCTTATATTAATGTTGGTTGAAAAAGTTTTTGCCTTTTCGGGTTCTGGCACAGGCAGGGTTTTGCTTATTTATCAGTTCGGCATTCATATTACCGGGCTGGGGTTTTTGATGAGGGGACTTACACAGGTTTGGGGGACGGAACTGACAAAAGGATTGGACGCATCAATTTCCGGGATTGCAGGAATTGGCCATATTCTAACCGGCATTGGCATTGTTGTTTTAATTCTGGAAATAAAAAAACATGTGGATTAATGATAAAGCCCTGAAAGGATAATGAAAAGTGAAGATAATTATTTCTCCGGCAAAAAAAATGAATATAGACACAGATACTTATCCTGTGAACAAAACGCCATATTTTTTGGAAAAAACAAAGCTGCTTAAAGAATATATGCAGTCGCTTTCCTATGAAGAGGCAAAAAGGCTTTGGGGATGTAATGATAAAATTGCAGAATTGAATTTCAGGCGTTTTCAGGAAATGGACCTTATGAAAGGCCAGACCCCTGCTATTGTGGCCTATGAAGGGATACAATATCAGTATATGGCGCCTTCTGTGTTTACAGAAAATGCTTTAAAATATGTGGAGGAGCGCTTACGGATACTTTCCGGTTTTTATGGAGCGCTCCGGCCCCTTGACGGAGTGGTTCCATACCGCCTGGAAATGCAGGCAAAGGCAAAAGCAGGCGGCAGAAAGGATTTATATGAATTTTGGGGGACTTGTTATACCGAATGGTCAGGGATGATGATGGGAAAATACTCAATCTAGCTTCCAGGGAATATTCAAAATGTATTGAAAATTATCTGCAACCGGAGGACAAGTTTCTGACCTGCATTTTTGGCGAATGGAAGGATGGAAAAATTATCCAAAAGGGCACCCAGGCAAAAATGGCAAGAGGAGAAATGGTTCGTTTTATGGCCGAAAGGGAAATCAGTGATTTCGAAGAAATCAAACAATTTGACAGTCTGGGATATTGTTACAGCGAAGCAATGTCCACAGATAATGAATATGTATTTATACGGGAAAATCTTTCATATCCCGTCAGGCAGTGAAACAAAAAGTCTGCCCTTATCCTTTCAGCGCTGCCTAAAGCGTGTTTGAAAATTCATTTGGCACAAATCTCCCGTAAATTGTGACGCACATTTGCCAGAAGGCAATTTTCAAACATGCTCTAGGCAGTTTATAAACTCCTTTGGCTTTTCTATATGGATGCCGTGACCGCAATCAAAACGAACAACAAAACAATCCGCAATAAGCTCTGAAACTTTTTTCAAATCTTCATCTCTTAATGCCGCCATCAAAATCCCATCTTCACTGATGGTTGTCTTTGCTTTCAAAAATATGGTTCTGCACTTAATATTTTTCAATATATCTTCGTGAGCTATTCCTTTATGAAAGCTGTCATTAAAAAATGTTTCCCCAAAAAGCGGGTCATATTTGTTCATGCCCTGATAGGCGCTTAATGCTGCTTTGGGCCAGAACAATATTTTTAAATTTCGCTTCGGATGCCTCTTTCTGTATTTTGCCGCCATATTTGTCAGTTTTTGCTTTATTTTGTCCCTTGATTTTTCAGGAAAAAAGTTCCATGCGTACTGATTACAGAAATAATAAAGGACAAAATCCTTTTCTTTAGACTGGTTTATAAAGTTATGACAAACTGTAGATAAATCAATATAATTATAGCTGTTTTTGCGTCGTTCCCCCTGGGAGGAGAAAAACGGAGGGTCTTCTAAAACCAAACAGCTGCAAAGCTTTGTCTGTGAAGCGATGTATGCGGCAATTAATCCGCCGGAAGAATGTCCTAAAAGAAACACTTTTTCTTTAATCACATCTTTAATGAAGCAGATAATTGACCTGCCGATATCTGCCACATTATACTGCGCTGAATCGTGCAGGCTGTCTCCATGTCCATAGCAGTCTACAGAATAAATATGATAGCTTTTGGATAATTTGTCCCATACGTTTTCAAAACTGGCTGCATCAACAGCTTGTGCATGAAGAAACACAAAAGGGGGCAGGTCATTTTTAATTTCATAGTAGCTAAGCTGTATACCGTTTTTTTGGTAAAGGTGTTTTTGGACCATGAGATTTGCCTCCAATATACCAGGTTTTGGCTTTTTAACCGGCAGGTCAATTGTGAAATACTCTATCTGCTTTTTATTGTGTGGGGTTTTTCTGTCTTTGTCAATCTGTTTCTTTGAAAGCGGACAGCAAAGCCGGTTTAGAAAATTTATATGTGGTTTGTTATTATACGGAAATTTTACACAATATCCTCTTTTTGAAATCTCAATATACTGGCCAATATACCAGACAGGCATACACATAAAAGGATTAACATTCCAATGAAAGTCGGACACCCAAATTGTTCCAGCCTGCCAGTCAGAAGGAGATAGGAAGCAGTCCATGGGTAGAATCCGGCTATTTGTGAACCTGAAAATACGACATTTAGTAAGCTGACTGCGGCTATGATGATAAATGGCGTAAGCGTACCCTTTGCGCGTAAAGACAGATACACAAATGGAGTAAGTGTTGTAAAGAGCAACATACTGCCTTTTATCATCTGGATGAAAATATAAATTGCTGACAACAAGGTTAATTGTGACACTTCCATAAACAAACTGCATAGCATAGATAACACAATAATATCAAACCATGAAAGAACCATGAACAATAATACCAGAATAAACAAAGTGATAAATTTACCCAGCAAAAAGGACCTGCGTCCTATCGGAACAACAAATATTGTTTTTAATGTTTTTTCTGTGTATTCCCTGCTTACCAGATATGTTGCGACAACTGACATAATAAGGGGACCAAATAACAGCATTATAAACATGATAGCATCCTCGTATATTCCATACAGACTTAAACTGGTTGTGAGATTTTTTATAATAACTAAAAGCGGTACAATAAACGAGCCCAAAACGCCTATAAAAATGATTTTTGACCGTTTTAATTTCAGCCATTCGCAGTATACAATATCAGCCAATTCCATCACCTCCAACTAATTTTTCAAAATAATCCTCTAATTTTCCAGCGCCAATACTGACGGTGGCAACAGTTATTTCTTCCTTAACAAAAACACGGTTGATTTCTGCTCTGCTGTCAAGTTTTTCGTATACACGCAAGATATGGCTGCCTATAACTGCATAATCAGATATATGAAATTTACGCTCCAAAACTAAAGCGGCTTTATTTATGTCAGACACTTCAAATTCGGCATATCTCCGGCCTTGTCTGTATAACTCCTGCAAGCTTGTCTCTTCCAGCAATTTTCCCTGATTTATGATGCCGATTATATCTGCCAGCTGCTCAACTTCATTTAATACATGGCTGGAAATAAATATGGTGGTTCCTTTTTCTTTGCATAGCTGCAGTAAATATTTTCTGGTTTCATGTATTCCAACAGGGTCAAGCCCGTTCATTGGCTCGTCTAAAATAAGCAGTTCAGGTTCGTGCATGATGGCTGCTGCTAATCCTAAACGCTGCTTCATTCCTAATGAATATTCCCGAAATAGTTTTTTGCGTTCTTTTTCCAGATTTACAATATAAAGGGCGTGCTCTATGGTATCTCTCCGGTGCCATCCCCGCAGCCTCCCTAAGATTTCCAGATTTTCTTTTGCTGTAAGATTTTCATAAAAGGCAGGAGCTTCAATAATAGAACCTATTCGGTGATAATTCTTTTGGCTGCTATTGGAAATGGTTTCTCCAAAAAGATAAAGGCTGCCGTCTGAAGGCTGCACAAGATTCAGCAGCATTTTCATAGTTGTTGTTTTGCCTGCTCCGTTTCGTCCTAAAAGAGCATAAATTTTTCCCTTCGGCACATGAAGATTTATCCTGTCCACAGCTGTCTGGTTATGGTATTTCTTTGTTAAATTTTCTGTTTCTATTACATATTTATCCATTTGACCCTTACCTCCTGACAATCATTTTACAAATAAGTTCTGACACCACCCTTTACCAAATCTTAATTTTTTCTTACAATAAGCGGCAGGGTTAAATAAAATGTGGTCATTCCATCCTGAATGCTCTGGACCGTTATCTCACCAGACATTGCATTTGTAAGCTCCCGGACAATCGCAAGCCCCAATCCATTTCCACTTTCTAAGCGGGAGGCATCACATTTATACAGACGTTCAAAAATAAAAGGAAGTTCATTGTCTGCAATAGCTATTCCATTGTTAGATACCAAAACCAGCGCATGGTCTTTGTTTTCCTGAATTTTAATCTCTATCAGGGAACATTTTCCGTGCTTTATGGCATTGCTTAACAGATTGTTGATAATTCTTGCATATGCCATTTTATCAATTTTTATAAAACATTCATCATCAGGAATATTTACTGAAAAAGAAATCTGCATTTTTTCAAGGATTGGGATGTGCTCAATAAGAACTTCTCTTGTTAATTCATTGATGTCACAGACTTTCATCTGATATAGCTGTTCATGAGAGGTTAATTTAAACCACTGAAAAAGAGCGTCAACAAACTCCTGCAAGTCCAGCGCCTTTCTGTAAGCCACATGAATATACTCTGTCTGCTCTTTTGCAGTTTGGGAGTCCAATGACTCCAGATATCCAATTAAGGACGCCAGGGGTGTTCTTACATCATGTGACAGGTTTGTCAGTAATTGCTTGCTGGCCGTTTCAGCTTTCTGCAATTTTACAAATTGTTTCCGGCTGTTTTCTAAAATACTATTTAACTCATAATTAATATCTGCAAGGATACCATTCCCCTTTACAAAAAAATTCCGTTCTGGCGCCTGATGCACACTTTTTAAAAAGTCAAGCCATTTTGTTAACTGGTTCCGGATATGAAGAATGTAAAAAAGTTCTCCAATACAAATAAAAACTAAAAGGATATTTATCACAATCATTTCTTTTCCTCACCAAAGTTTCCGATATTTCCTTTGCAGGCAGCTCAAATGGTTCATACAAGGTAAGCTTTAAAGCCTTAAATGTTCTTTTCGCATTTATATCCTATCCCCCAAACTGTTAAAATATATTTTGGGTCTTCGGGATTATCCTCAATCTTCTTTCTCAATCTGCGGATATGAACCATAATATTATTGTCATCGAATGTATATTCATCATTCCATACAGCATGATATATCTGCTTTTTGGTAAACACCTGTCCACGGTTTTGGGCAAAAAACACAAGCAAGTCAAATTCCTTTGCAGTAAGTTCAAGTAAATAATTGCCTTTATAGACCTCACGTCCGCATTTGTTAATTGTTAAATTTCCCAGCTGAATTAAATTTTCACTGACTGTATTAAAAACGGTATATCTGCGCAGAAGAGAAGAGATGCGCGCAAGAAATTCACTGTTTGAAAATGGCTTTGTCAGGTAATCGTCTGCGCCCATTCTTAATCCGGAGACTTTATCTCCTTCACTGTCTTTGGCGGTTAACATTAAAACAGGGACAAAACTTTTCTCTCTGATTTTTTTCAATACCTCAAATCCGTTTTTTTGGGGAAGCATGACGTCCAAAACCACAAGCTGGTAATCAAGCCTTTGCGATTCGTCCAGTCCTGAAACCCCATCATGACAGAGGGAGACATGATAACCTTCCTGCTCCAGATTATTTTTTAATAGCCGGCATAAGTCTGTGTCATCATCTATAATTAATATTTTTTGCTGCATTCTTCAAATCACCTCATGTTTCTGCCGTTTCCTTTGCTGACATGTAATCTGTACATATGGATATTTCCAATTTTAGATGTTTAAGCGGATAATATCAAGCGATTTATTTGGCTAAATAAAGAAGCTGTATATTTGATACCAATGATTGACGTGCCCCGATATTGATGTTACCATAACAATTACATTTAGCAAGAAATGACAAATAAAATTATTATTTCCAAAATTAATTTTAATATACAAGGGAGAAAGCGAAATGAAAATCATACGCAAAATAAAGGAAGTCGGTCTAAAAAATGTTATTGCAGGCAGTATAAAGAGAGTGAAGTATAAGAAACTGATTAGGAAGTACCATTTTGATTCGTGGCATCTTAGTCCCTATGAATGGAGAGAATATGCCCAGGCATGTGCAAAATACATAAATACTCATGGGTGTAAGACTGTGGTGGATATAGGGTGTGGACTGGGTGGTGTGCTGCAGCATGTAAAAGCCGACAAAAGAATTGGACTGGATGAGCATGAGGAAGTGATTCAGGCGGCGCGTGAATTATGCGACAGCACAATCATTTTTGAAACTGGCAGCTTTGATGAGCTTGCCGAGAAACCTGTTGATTATCTCATAACATTGGGCTTTATGCACGGCGGAACGGAATCTACATGGATAAGGCCATACCGTCTTGTAGCTAAACGAAATGATGTCAGGCATTTTATTGTTGATACCGTTCCGCCGAAGGATGGAGGTCATTTACTGGATTTTAGTAAAATTTTACCTGATAATTATAAACGAATTGAAAAGTTAGGGCCATTTTTAAGCGGTAGATATGTAGAAGTATGGGAAAAGATGTAAAAGGCCGGTTCCTTATAAATTTTGGAAAACAGTACTTGACAAAGAGAAGAGTTGTATAAGATATACAAACGGGAAAAACTGGTAAACAAAAAAAGAAACATCCGTAAAAAATTTTCCAAAAGTTATCCACAATTAAAAAGCTGGTTTTTATGGTATTTTTGATTTATACACCGGGTTATCCACAATATCCACCAACGAAATACCGAAATCTACGGGTGGACAAACATAAAGTTAAGAACAAATGTTTTGTGGATTGTGCTGAAAATTTACTATTTGCCATTTTGCACACAGTCTGGAATCCGTCCTTAATATGTTTTGGGAGAAATTGTCAGCAATTACTTTGGGAATTGTTTTGTGAAAACGAAAACTGGGAATTATTGCATAAAGGGTACAAGCTATGTTATAATATCTATACAATAATCCAAGGAAAGGATGATGATTAGATATGAAGTTTGTAATTGTTGGTAAAAATATTGAGGTAACACCCGGACTGAAAAGTGCGGTGGAGGACAAAATTGGAAAACTGGAAAGATATTTTACATCCGAAACGGAAATACATGTGACGTTAAGCGTTGAGAAGGAACGTCAGAAAATTGAAGTGACCATTCCGGTTAAAGGAAGTATTATCCGGTCGGAGCAGGTGAGCAATGATATGTATGTTTCCATTGACCTGGTGGAAGAAATCATAGAGCGTCAGCTGAAAAAGTACAAAAACAAGCTGATTGACCAAAAGCAGTCAGCCAGCTATTTTAAGCAGGAATTTATAGACAAAGAATATATGGAGGATGAAGAGGTTAAAATCATCCGCAGCAAAAAATTTGACATTAAGCCAATGTATCCTGAAGATGCCTGTGTCCAGATGGAGCTTTTGGGACATAATTTCTTCGTGTTCTGCAATGCGGAGACAGATCAGGTGAATGTGGTTTATAAGAGAAAAGGAAATACCTACGGATTGATTGAGCCGGAGTATTAAAATACTTAAGATTCTATGAGGGCCTTAAGAAAATAATCATAAATGATAAAAAAAGATGTGTGGCATGCCGCACATCTTTTTGTTATAATCGTTATAATATGTTTGGAAGGGTGGAAGGAAAGCGGGGAAATGGTTATTTTTCAGATAGCAGCTTTTTTGGTTTTGATTTTAGGGATTGGGTGGAAGTTTAAAATATCCATGGTGGAAGCGGTTCCTGTGGGAAGCGCCCTGTTAATTTTGACCCTGTATATTCTTTCCTTTTTTCATGCGCTTTCTTTTTCGGATTATCTGGCGGTTCTGGGGCTGGCGGCGGCGTTATTTAGTATTTGGAAGACTTCTGCCGGAAAAAGAAAGGAAATTTTTGCATATGCACAAAGTGAATTTCTGGGGCCGGCTTTTTTGACTGCTTTGCTGATGACGGTAGTGGTTACTATATGTGTAAGTGGAAAAGTGGTAAGCTGGTGGGATGACTATAATTTCTGGGCGACAGACGTAAAATCTATTTATTATCTGGATGGTTTTGCGGGAAAATATACCAATGCTGCAGCAGAATTTGGGGACTATCCGCCAGGCGCCCAGATGATGAAGTGGTGGTTTCTGCATTTTTCAGGAAAATTCCGGGAAGGGCTGATGTTTGCCGGATATTATTTTCTGAACCTGTCTTTCCTTTTTCCGTTTCTTAAGGTGATGAAAAAGTGGAATAAATACAGTCTGCCGGTGATGGCGGCAGGAGCGGCGGCGCTTTGGATATTTCCTTCGGTGGCGGAGGCCTTTTGGATGGACGGCTGCTGTGCGGATCTTACCATGGCAGTGGTATATGGCGCTTTTCTTGTATCAGTGACAGATGGATGGGCAAAAGGAAGACTTTTTTATTATGGCAGACAGGCCCTGTTTCTGATGATACTGGTTTTGTGCAAAAATACAGGATTTATGTGGGCAGCTTTTGGTCTTTTGTTTGATTATGGATATCATTATCTGCTTTACAGAAAAGAGGTACAGAGACAAAAAGGGGCGGAGAATGGACAAAGGCAGGAAGAAGTGCAGGGAAGAAAAAAGAACAGGTTGGGGCTGTTTATGGTCACTCTTCTTCCAGCGCTTACAGAAGTCTCATGGCTTTTATTTTGTGTATCAAACCGGAGGGTGGCAAAGCTTACCGGAACAGCAATCCAGATGGCCACCGGAGGCATGGGCATTCCCGCTTATCAGGAAAAAATGGTAAAGGCCTTTGTGGAGGCTTTTATCAGATGGCCTCTTCACCGGGGAGAAACCTTTGCATGGGATTTAAGTCCTTTAGGATTATATTTGCTTTTGCCTGTTTTTATGTTTCTTTTGTATAAATTCCGTGTACTGGAAAAAAGACAGGCTCTTTATACTGGAATATTTCTGGCTGTTACAGGAATGGTATTTTATGGGGTAAACCTTATATGCCACCTGACCATTTTTGCAGTGGAAACACAATATCTGGAGCCTTTCGGAATGGTTTCCTCCATTGAAAGATATGGGGCGCCTTTTGCCATTGGAGGGCTGTATCTGACCGCTTTTTATGTGACAAGAGGGGGTGAGTCACTAAAAGGAGCCCTGCTTTGCTTTTTGTTTGTGCTTGTGACGGCGGACCATGTGGGCGCTTACCGTGCCATTGCCGGCTACCGGGAAACGGTACAGGAGACGCTTAATGAGCGGGAGGAAATTGTAGATGAAGAAGCTAAGCAGTTTCTTGCAAGGACAGAGGCAGGGCAGAAGGGAAATGCCATGCGTATATTGTATCTGCGGGATATTTCGGACGTAAGCTGGGTGAGAAATACTTATATTAACTTTGAGGCAGCGCCAGTATCAGTGATGTATGGAAATGTAGATACTGCGTCTATGGACAGCGGGGATATTGCAAAGGCAGTAGAAGATGCCCATGCAGGATTTTTGTATGTGGATAAACTACCCAAAGGGGGAGAGGAAATTTTGGCTTCTCTGACAAAGGAGGATACGTTTACCTTTGGATGTCTGTATCAGGTAATAGAAGAAGAAGGCGGTATCTGTCTTTATAAGAAAGGATAAAATACATGGCAGGAAATATAACAAAATTTGATATACCAATTATTATTCCTTCTTACGAGCCGGATGAAAAACTTCCGGTTCTTTTAAAGAAATTAAAGGATACAGGATTCCAGAATATCGTGCTGGTGGATGATGGAAGCGGAGAAGCTTATATCCATTATTTTGAGGAGGCAAAGTCCCTTTATGGCTGCCGGGCGCTTCGCCATGCGGTCAATCAGGGAAAGGGCCGTGCGTTAAAGACCGCTTTTAATTATTGCCTTCAGGAGTTTGGTCAGATGCCGGGGGCAATAACCGCTGACTCTGACGGGCAGCATTCCCCAGAGTGTATTTTAGCCTGTGCGCAGGCAATGCTGGCAAATCCCAGGGCGCTTATTTTGGGCTGCCGGTGTTTTGAGGGAGATGAGGTGCCGGCGCGATCCGAATTTGGAAACAAATGCACCAGAGTAGTGATGAAATACCTTACAGGTATTACCGTCTCCGACACCCAGACGGGGCTTAGGGGAATTCCGGCTTTTTTTATGCAGCGGCTCCTTATGGTAAAAGGAGAGCGGTTTGAGTTTGAAACCAATATGCTGCTGGAGACCAAAACAGGAAAAATTCCCATTGTGGAAGTGCCTATCCGCACAATCTATATAGAAGAAAATAAAACAAGCCATTTCAATCCTATCAGGGATTCCGTTAAGATTTATATGATTTTTGGGAAGTTTCTATTTTCTTCCCTGTCTTCAAGCGTGGTGGACTTAGCATTGTTTTCTCTGTTTTGTTTTCTGCTTAAGGACAGACAGTGGGGAAGAATTACGTATGTGATGGCATCTACGGTTTTTGCAAGAATATTGTCCGCCCTTTATAACTATCTGCTGAATTTAAAAGTAGTATTCCAGAGCGAAAGCGCTGTAGGAGCAACCCTGCCCCGTTATGCGCTGCTTGCCCTTATTCAGATGTCTCTTAGCGCGTTTTTGGTGGGAAAGCTGTATCCTTTATTTGGCGGGGCGGAGGCGCTTGTGAAAATGCCTGTGGATGTGACTCTGTTTTTTTTAAGCTTTCTAATCCAGAGGGAATTTGTTTATCGGCAAAAGGGATGACAGGCATATATTGCTGTTTTTTTTCATATAGTTTTCTAACCTGTTTCCGGTAGGTATTTGTGTATGAAAAAAATCTGCTACACTGTCGCTATTATAATAATAAGCCTGCTTCTTATTCTGGTCTGTCTGCTAAAGAGCGGCCGCTATGGCAGGGAAGAAAAAATGTCCGCCATAGAAGTAAGCTCCGGCGCAAATGGGGACTATATTAAATGGGTGGATTTTAACGTTACTTATGAGGCTCTCTGCGCGGCTTATGACCTGGATGTGGCAAGCTATGATAAAGAGGTACATTTAAACTGGATTGAGCTGCTTGCCTATGCGGGGGCAAAGAGCGGCGGTTCTTTTGGTAAAGACAGCGTTTCCTTAATCCAGAAGCTTGCGGCGGAGCTTTCTTCTGGGGAAAGCTCTCTTGAAGAGCTGACAAAGGATATGAAATATTATAATTACTATTATGAGGCTTATGAGGCGGTTCTTGGTGGCATGGTGGGAGAGTATGAGATAGAACAGGCGGATGAAAATGGAAAAAAAAGCTGGAAAAAGGTTTATGGTCTGAAGGCTTTTTCGCCTATTGCCAAAGGATTTGAGTATAGTGACTATGATGATTTTGGCTCCAGCCGGAGTTATGGATATAAAAGACAGCATTTAGGGCATGACATGATGGGACAAATTGGTACACCGATATGAATAAAATGTAGAACCTGCACATTAAAAAATAATGCGCAGGTTTTCTCCGTCAAATACGCATTCTTTCACGATTTTCCTAATCAATTCATTTTTCCCAGCATAATCTATGTTATCAAAATTATCAATGAGACAGCAGATATCAGTATATATTTGCTGTTTTATTTCTTCAGCGCTTTTATTTTCAGATTCTTTAATTAGTATGTTGCGCAGGTTTTCTTCCTGTTTTTTCTTTTGAGAATCCAATTCGCTTATCTGACTGATTATATATCCTGCTGCGGCCGTTCCCATTGCCTGTGAAAGTGCAGATGTAAGGTTGTCGATAGAATTTTGCAGTTTTTTTATGTCACTCTTGATGCTGTTAGCATCCTGCTGCATAATGCTGCAGTCCTGCCCGGCCGTTAAAATGCCTGGATTAAGCTTTATCTTTTGGAGCTGGTCAATAAAAAGCTGGTCTATCTTTTCTTGGCGGACATACTCGGAATTACAGTACTGCTTCCCTCTGCGAACCATTTTTGCACAATAGTAATACGAAAAGCGAATATCATTTTTAAAATAGGTGCGTATGTCCATACGAGAGCCACAACTGCACTTAAGCACGCTTCTAAGTATTCCGACATTATGTTTCTGGATGTAAAACTTTTTATTGGTGCTAAGACGCTTTTGGACAGCAATCCATTCTGCTGCAGGGATTACAGGGTCATGAATGCCAATAGCAATATTCCATTCCTTCGTTTTGCATCTTTTTTGTAAGTCTTTGCCGGTTTTTGTTTTGCCGTATCCAATAAGACCTTTGGTACCGTCAAAAAGTGAGGGGTCAGGGAGCGTGCAGCCGCAGTCCCGGAAATAATAATAAGCCTCTATGCTGTTCTGACAATACACAGGATTGGTTATAATATTGTATATTTGAGTTGTGCCAAAAAACTTCCCATCCTGACTTTTGATTCCATGGTCCCTGCAGTATCGTTCTACTTTTGTGATGGAATATCCCTCTGAAATGAGCTTGAAAAGGAGTTTAGGACGCCATACACTGGCTTTATCCACCAGAAGGTAGGAATGTTCTTTGTCGCCTGTCTGACGGCGAATAGAAGTCATGCCACTGGGAAGCTTTCCGCCTGTCCATTTTCCGGCAGCACCAAGGGCCTGCATATTATCGGCAACACGTTCTGAAGTGTTTTCGCGTTCAAGCTGCGCAAAAGCAGCAAGTATGTACATAACAGTCCGGCCCATGGGGGTGGTGGTGTCAAAAGACTCCTTTACGGATATAAATGATACATTGTGCTGCTGGAAAACTTCGTACATGGCTGCAAATTCCTGTACATTGCGGCTGATACGGTCCAGTTTATAAACAATAACGGCATTCAGGAGTCCGGCTTTTACATCTGCCATTAAGTCCTTAAAACTGGGACGGTTGGTGTTTTTACCAGAAAAACCTTCATCTTTATCATAAATCTTGAATTCAATTTCCTGGTCCTTATAAATGATGGCAGCATAGTCTTTGCAAAGTTGAATCTGCACCTGTACGGAATCACTGTTGTCACGATATACAGATTTACGGGGATAAATTCCTATTGTAAGCATTTTGACCTCCTTATATTTAGAATTATATGTGAGATAAAATATAACATGCGTAGCATGGATAATCAAGTATTACCAGACTGCATAATAATTTGCCAAAATATACCTGCCCAAAAATTTGTATGGTGTGGTATTATATGGTTAATTATTTTTCTATGGAATTAAATACAAGTTTATACAAACGTATGATAAGAGGTAATACATTATGCACACGGTAGTTTGCTGTGATGATAACAAAACATTTTGTGATTTACTTGAAATACTTTTGCAGGAAATTAAGGGCGCTAATGATATAAAAATAGTCAAAGTTTATGATGCTGGACAGCTTTTGCAGTATTGTACAGATAATGAGTTTGATATCATCTATTTGGACATAGAGCTGGGGAAAAATGAAAATGGGGAAAGAGAAAATGGGATGAAGGTTGCAAAAAAACTGAAATATATAAATCCCAAATCCCTGATAATATACATATCAGTATATGATACATACTATGCGGATATGGTGCAGGCAGAGCCGTTTCGATTTATAAAAAAGGATGCGTCAGATATTCCACGCCTGCGGAGAGAGCTGGAAAGCGCCCTTTTGGATGCACTCAAAAGACTTGATGATGCGTCTAAACTTACTGTTGTTTTTAATAAAAGGGAGTATACATTAGAGCTGAATAAAATTAAGTATTTCCATTCTGTGGCACGGAAAATTTATGTTTACGGAACCTTAGAAAATATGCCGGTTTATTTTTATGAGAAAATGGATGAATTGTATGAAATATTAAGGGATAAGGACAAAAGCTTTGAACGATTCAGCAAAAGCTGTATTGTTAATACAAATTATGTGACGGCCAAAGGCAGGAAGCAGGTTTGGATAGATGATAAGGCGTTGTCTGTGACGGCGAAATATAGAAAAGAAATATGGTTCTTATGATTATGTCTGTATATATTTTTGTTTTATAGCTTCTGTTTTAGACAAGATATGCTATAATTTTTATGTTACCGCCCCTAGACTGGTATGGAAATGGGGTGTCCATTGTGGAAATATTCATGTCATTTATTGTTGCTGTCATGGCTGGTGTGGCCTGCCACTACATCATCAAATGGTTAGACAGCGATGAATAATTGGTAACTAGCCTATGGGTTTAAGCCTTCCCATTGCCCAAATTAGGAACAGAAAGCCTTGGAGGTGGGTCTCCAAGGCTTTCGCTTGTCGTCCATAGTGGACTATTCATGTCTTTTTGCCTATTGGCATTATAGCATATGCCGGTATGGTTTGCAATATTCTCTGGAAAGCTAATTTTATAGTATATTTAGTAAAAATAGGCATGGCGATTATCAAAATTTAAAATCAATGCCGCTTTGCTTAAGGATTGCATTTGCGGTATGTCGCGATTTGATTTTGGTATCGACTGTAACGTGTCGGTTTGTAATTGGACTGAACCAAATATCATGGTCGCCCTTGCCGCGCCGTTTGAAGGTACAGTTGTTTTTTAGGAGAATTTCACGAACTTTTTTTTCATATTCAGCCATTAAACAGTCATCCTTTCGTGGCGTTCTGATACAAAAGAAATGGAAAGCGGCTCTGAAGAGGCATTAAGTGAGAGTAGTTCTGGTATGGCAATGCGTGTGCGCTCCAAAAGTGCATCAAAAGAACCGGATTCAAGAACAAGTCCGGGAATGTCGGAACTTGTGGCGATCCAGACACAGGCTTCATTGTCCCAATTAAGATTGATAATGTATTCCATATTTATAAATACCTCCTAGATATATTATATGCTATGGGAATAAAAAAGCCCCAGTGTTACCGCACAGGGAGCTTTTTGTTGTGCTACATGGAAGTGCTCGCTTCTTATTGCTTATTGGCATTATAGCATATGCCAGTATGGTTTGCAATATTCCACAGAAGGTTTTATTCTTGCGGTCAAATCTGCCTACTAATATGTTTGGATTGTCCTAAATCATGTCTAATAGTTTCGATTTTTCTAAATTAAATTCTTCATCACTTAATAATCCAGAGTCTTTCATTATTTTTAACTTTTCGACTTTTTTCTTAAACTCTGCCATTTGATCTGTGGCTTGTTGATCTTCAAGTTTGTTACTTTCTGGTGTAGGGGCTATATTAAGCAATTTGCCACTTTCTATTTGGGTAGTGGCATTATGTATGGCTGTTTTCTTTTCAAGTTCTAACACTATATTATATTTTTTTTCTGGCAAATACGTTTGTAAGAAATTATAAATATCATTAGGAAGTTCAATATCTATATATTGTTTTTTTATATCAGAGTAGAAATTAAGTATTATACTTCTTGAATCGATTTCTTTGGTGGTAGAGTCGAGTGAAAAATTTGTTTTTTCCGCTTCCGTTTGTGTGGGTTTATAAGATAACAAGGCACCTGCGGTCATCCCCATTATTCCGAAGAGTAATCCTCCGCCAGCAACAGCTAGTTTGGAAAATTGTCCACCTGTTACACTTCCACCATAGTTTGAGTAGTTGCCATGAAGCTCTGATACATAATGTATATCTCCGGCTTTTTCGTAGTAGTGAATTTTTTCAAACGGAATAATACCATTACTTTCTTCCTTGGCTTCACCATCAATTTTTAAAAAATTTAGGGCTTTATCTTCACCAATATAAATTAAAGCTATTTTATGCTTATCTTTATAAAGTTCATATTTTGGCGTAGTATTTTTTAGATGAAAATTTAGACAATCATTATAAAATTGTAAGGATTCCATCTCTTGGGATTCCTTTAATTCTTTTTCCCTCTTTTCATGTTCTTCTTTTGCAAGTTTTGCTTGTCTATTTTGTTGGTCAATTTTTTCTTTGGTTTTTAATAATAGTTGCGTACATTTTGTAGGCTCTGATATTCCCAATAATGCTATTTTGAAAATTGTGCTATTTGTGACAACAGAATCCTCAATGTATTCTATAACTACTCCCATGTTGCCTGCAATACTTTCTTCATAAATCTCTCGTATTTGGAGGTAGCTCAAAGAAAATGGTTCGCTTTCATTTGATAATTCGTCTGAGGTGAATGAATAGCCTACACCTTCTATGTGGGAAGGATAAATATGTAATTTAATTGGGCACTTTTTTCCGAATAAGCCCTTTCGGTGTTCTCCGTCATAGCTATCAATTAGTTTTTCAGATATTTCATCGTACCAGCTCATTATTGTGTTATCTACTTGCTATTTTAGTAGAGTCTCCTTTCCCTATTGCTGTAATTTTATTGAAAAATATTATAGAGAATAAGATATAAGAAGAAAAGGAACTATAGGTATGTACGAAGCGCACATTAGTAAATTGACACACGAATTAATATTTGTATGTGTTGCTTTAGAGGTTATTGAAAAAGCTAAAGGGTATTATATATATGAAAAGCGGGCTAAGGGTGAAGTTCTTTTTCATTAACAGTATTTACTTTTGGTGTAGAACCTATAGTAATAGGGTCTTCGGTGTCATACATGTGTGATTGTATTTTAGAGTCCTTTTTTGGGACAGTTTGTAAATAACAGTAATAATTATGATAGTAAGTAATATAGAAAAAAGCATAAGACAGCATTCCTTTTTATTGAACATACTACAGTTATTTTATTGAATAGTCAACAAAGAAGAAAACTTAAATTTTATGATTGCGTCTGTGGAAAATAGTGTTTTACTAATAATATGGAATAAATTGTAGTTTTTGGGCAGTTTTTCTGTAAAAAAAAGTAACAAAATTTACATGTTCACCAATTCAATTTTTTACATCAAAGTGCAAATTTTTTACAAGGTGACTGGTAAATTGCACAAAAAGGAGACAAAATTAACGATTTAGGCCTTATGGCCTGTTTGGGCAGCTATTGAAAAATATGAGATATCTTGTATATTATATATAAGGAATATGCACTAAAGGTAATGCACAGAGTGGTTTAATTTGTTTATTAGGGGGGATGTGTATGGAATACAAAAGAAGAGTATTAGAACTTTTAGCAGAAATAGAGGAAGACGATTTATTATAAAATTAAAAATTCAATATTGATAAGAAAGAGATTATAAAGTTGATAAATGTAAAAAAAGAAATTCTCCCTTTTCGGAATTGTGTACCAGGTGAATAAGAGCCTATAAATATGCAGAAGAAAGGCAACTGCTTCCCCTCTTCTCAATGTCATTTAGTTAGATGTGTAAGCCGTTAAGTTAAGGAAAATTCGTATTTCTAAAACTCAAAATATCTAATTTAAGAAAAATTTCTTAAATTTACTGCTTGGTTTGGGGGATAGATTGATTATTTTGTGTAAAAGGAGCGGCTTTGCCTTGGAAATCGGATGTTTTGAAAGAAGAATAGAACTACCCCGATTTCATGTGAAATCGGGGCAACCACTTAAGCGCGCTGTTTTTGCTGGTAGAGAGCGATTAAGGAATCTTGAAGCACCTGAGAAAAGTTAATATGGTTATTTTCGGCAAACGTATTGAGCCATGCTGGAATGGTAAGATTTTTTCTTACAGCCTTTTCACCATACTTTTCAGCATAGGCATCCATGTCCAGAACTAACATGCTTACGAAACCGCCGGCTTCCGGGATAATGCTTTCCAATGGGCTTGCTTCGGGTGCGGGTTTTCCATCCTCCAGTTCGTCAAGAACCCAGCCGGATGCGGCATCAGTACCCATAAGGATAGCTTCGGCCAATGTGCTGCCTTCACTGACACAGCCGGGAAGATCTGGAACTTCAACGGTAAATCCTCCTTTTTTTTCTTCACAAGGATAGAAACAAGCGGGATAAGTTAATTTCATAGAAGAATCCTCCTATCTCAATATTTGAAATTTGTCAATATATCTCCCGATATATTTTTAAA